>JAIVHQ010000167.1 GCA_020200995.1 Flavobacteriales bacterium | reverse complement strand
CTGATACCCTTCTGCTCAACGAGAGCCTCGTACAGGAAATTGAGCGTTCGCTTTCCACACTGACTGAAAAAGAGCGCGAAGTAATTCGCCTGTTCTATGGCATCGGAATGAAGCATGGACTTACCCTCGAAGAAATCGGAGACCGCTTCGGTCTGACACGCGAACGCGTTCGTCAAATCAAAGAAAAGGCCATCCGACGACTGCGTCACTCATCACGCAGCAAACACCTTAAGGCGTACCTCGGTTAATCCCGGGGTTCGCCCTTTTTTTTCTCCTACTTGCTCAACTATTACCACCATCATCAACAAACCACCTAATTCCCATGTCAACCGACCTGTTGAATGCAGGGAGAGCTACGTATAACAAGGAGCTCGAAACCTGGATCAGTAAAGAAATGGCAGCTGTAGACTTGATCGCTGCAGTAGGAAACCTGCTCTACCACAAATCGGTAGAGCTTGTTTTGTTTAGAAACCACCTGCTCGACACCAGCGTAAGCGAGGTGCTCAAGTTGCACAAGTACGCCGCCGATGTGGTCGAGAAACCCATCGACATCTTCGCGACGAGTGCCATCGCCAAAAAACTGCTCACCTTCGACCTTCCACCCGCCAAGATCGACGTCGGTCGCCTCTCGGCAGAGTGGCTCGAAGAAAAAGAAGCCCACTCTTCGATGACGGCTTTCATCCACAGCAAAATCGGCCACATGGAAGGTGCTGAGGATGCCCGTGATGCGGAGCCCCGCGATGTTGTGCTATTCGGATTCGGACGTATCGGAAGGCTCGCAGCACGCGAACTCATCCAGCAGTTCGGAAAAGGCCAACAGCTCAGGCTCAAAGCCATCGTAACGCGCCGCGTAAACGAAGAAGAAATTGTGAAGCGTGCCAACCTGCTTCGCATGGATTCAGTGCATGGATCTTTTCCCGGAACCGTGGTTCCCGACCTCAAGCGAAAGGCTTTGATCATCAACGGCCAAATCGTAAAGATGATCGAAGCCCCCTCGCCCGACAAGGTGAACTACGAAGACCATGGCATAAGCAATGCCTTGCTCATCGACAACACCGGGGCTTTTCGCGACCGCAATGCCCTTAGCCTTCACCTGAAGTCCAAAGGCATCAGCAAAGTGATACTCACAGCTCCCGGAAAGGAAATCCCGAATGTGGTATACGGTGTGAACCACCTCGGCCTCGACATCGACAACGAAGACATTTATTCGGCTGCATCCTGCACCACCAATGCCATCAGCACGGTGCTTCACGTGATCGAAAATGAATTCGGAGTTGAAAAAGGACACATCGAAACGGTACACGCTTACACCAACGACCAAAACCTCCTCGATAATTTCCATAGCAAAGAGCGAAGGGGACGATCGGCGGCAGTGAATATGGTCATCACCGAAACAGGTGCCGGAAAGGCCATCGTTAAAGTGATTCCGAGTCTGGCTGAAAAACTGACTGCCAATGCCGTGCGCGTTCCCGTGCCCAACGGCTCACTGGCCATCATGAACCTCACCCTGAAAAGGGAGACTTCTATCGAGGAGGTGAACAACATTGTCAAAAAAGCTGCGCTGAGCGGCGATTTGGTCAACCAGATCAAATATAGCATTGAGCCTGAATTGGTCTCCAGTGATATCGTGGGCGACACCTGCTGCTCAGTATACGACAGCATGGCCACCCTCATTCACCCCGACAAGAAGAATGTGGTGCTCTATGTATGGTACGACAACGAATACGGATACACCAAGCAGGTGATTCGTCTCGGGAAGTATGTGGCACGGGTGCGCCGCTTACATTATTACTGATCAATGTCTGCCTTTGGGAAGTATGTGGCACGGGTGCGCCGCTTACATTATTACTGATCAATGTCTGCCTTTATAGTCCGATATCATGCCTGCTGCTTGATCTTCGAGCTGCGTTATGCCCGACCTCAAAATCCTCATTTACGACCTGTAAACTCCGGTTTTGAACCCTTCGCAAGCGTTGCTATCGAACTCTAAAGATCAGACATTCGAATAACCGTAGTGTCTCTAATTGAGTGAAGCTTGGGTAGTGAGGAGTAATAACTTTTGGTTCTGTTAGAAAGCCCCGCATCGCTGGGGGCTTTTTTTGTCCAATAATGATGCCGTTCGAATGGCTATTTCTCGCCTTCGTATGACTTGGGTGGGGGCACATGGATAAACTCGCTGCTCTGTTTGATGGCCCTCATTACAGTTTCCAGAATTTGCTCGGGTTCGGCATCGTAATCGATATCGAGCGGCGGGTAAAACTTCATGGTGAGCATGGAGTCGCGCACTTTGAGATTCAATCCCTTCTTATCAAACGCCCGCCTGAAGCCGTCAATATTGACTGGTACTACCAGGGGCCTGTACTGCTTGATGATGTGGGCGGTCCCCTTCCTGCCCCGCTCAAAAGCCTTGGTGGTGCCCTGAGGGAAAGTCACCACCCAGCCCGACTCAATGGCCATGCCGATGCGCTCTGTGTCGGAGAGGTCAACCTCGCGTTTAATTTCTTTCCCCGCTTCGCGCCAAGTGCGCTGCACCGTAATAGCCCCGGCGTAGGAGAAAATTTTCGGTATGATTCCACTCTGCATGGTTTCTTTGGCTGCCACGTAATACACGTTTAGTCTTGGCGACAAGAGGTAGAGCGGGTTGCGAATGCCCCGCTTCATGTTCCACTTAGCAGCGCTGAAGGAGTGGTACATCAGTGCCACATCGGCGAAATAGGTCTGATGGTTGGACACAAAGAGCACTTTGCGCTCAGGGAGCTTCTTGAGCACATCCATACCAGCAATCACGGACTTATTGGTCCAGGTAAAACGCGGCCATGTCACCATACCGGCCAATGACACGATGAGGTATTTCAGGAAAATCCATTGACCGAAAATATTCTTCAAAGCAGGATAATTGAGCGTTCAAAGATATACATTATTGAAATGTGGTGGCTTCAGCCTGCGCAGTCGGCCATAACATCCTATTGCGGGTCCACATTGATAGTGAGGCGAACTGCCCTGAATGTCTTATTGGCAAAAAAAGCCGCAGCATAGTCGGCGATTTTTCGCTTGGTTTGCGAGAGCGGCATATTAGGTAAAATCTTTAGCATAAGCTGCTTGTGGTAGCGGTTCTTGATTCGGGCCACATGGGGATACTCGGGACCGAGAATGCACTCTTTGGGCAGCATGCCTTCGATGCCCTTGGTAAATTCGGCCGCACAATAATCTGTGAGTTCCAACTCTCGGTGCTTAAACGTGAGCAAAATGAGGCGTGCAAAGGGAGGATAGAGAAATTGCCTCCGCTCGTCGATCTCTTTTATATATACATCGGCATAGTTGTTCTCAATCACCTTTTGAATGATCCAGCTCTCGGGCTCTCGGGTTTGTACGAACACGGTACCCCGCGTTTGACGGCGGCCGGCGCGTCCCGCCACCTGGGTGATTAGCTGAAAACCGCGCTCCGCAGCCCTGAAATCGGGGTACTTGAGCAGCAGATCTGCGTTGAGAATTCCCACGGTGCTCACCCCGTCGAAGTCAAGGCCCTTGGTCACCATCTGTGTACCGATAAGGATGTCGATATTGCGGTCTTCAAAATCGCTCAATATCTGCACATAGGCATGTTTGGATCGCGTGCTGTCGTAATCGAGCCGGGCTATTTTGGCATCGGGAAAAAATACAGGGAGCTCCTCCTCGATGCGCTCCGTTCCGAATCCCGCCAGCTTGAGCTTGTGGCTCCCGCAGGCGGGGCAGGTGGGCGGGAGGTTGTATTTGTTGCCGCAGTAGTGGCATACCAGTCGGTCAGCGGCCTTGTGGTAGGTGGCGGTAACGTCGCAGCGGGTGCACTCGGGACTCCATCCGCAGCTCTCGCAGACCAGCACGGGCGCGAATCCGCGGCGATTTTGAAAGAGAATCACTTGTTCTTTTCGCTCCAGCGCCTTGCCCATCTCGTCGAGCAGCATCTGGGTGAAATAGCCCGACGGGGCCGTTTGCCGGTTCAGCAGGGCAGGCTTTATTTCCGGAAGGTTGATGCCGCCGTATCGCTCCGTGAGTTTTACGATCCCGTACTTGCCGCGCTCGGCGTTGTGGAGCGATTCGATGGCCGGCGTGGCTGAGCCAAGTATTGTCTTCGCTCCGAAAAGCCCGGCCAGCACGATGGCCGAGTCG
The DNA here is from genome assembly GCA_020200995.1 of Flavobacteriales bacterium. GTDB lineage: Bacteria > Bacteroidota > Bacteroidia > Flavobacteriales_D > Cryomorphaceae > T3Sed10-241. Next base: position 127 of record JAIVHQ010000167.1, on the reverse strand, counting down.
CGGGCGTTGTAACGCGGTGCCGGGTCGAATTGCTTGAAGGAACTCTCGTGCTCCTCGTCCACGATCACGAGCCCGAGCTTTACAAAAGGCAAAAAAACGGCACTCCGTGCCCCTAAAATCACACATC
>JAIVHQ010000026.1:1113-31722 GCA_020200995.1 Flavobacteriales bacterium | reverse complement strand
GATGGTCTTCACATTGGCAGTCACATCCTCGCCGGTGTCGCCGTCGCCTCGGGTCACGGCCCTGGTGAGCAATCCGCCTTCGTAGGTTATACCGATGGCCACGCCGTCGTACTTCAATTCGCAAACGTATTCCACCTTGCGGTCGGTGCCTTTGCGGACGCGCTCGGCCCACTCGCGGATTTCATCAACACTATATGTGTTGCTCAGGGAAAGCATCGGATAGACGTGCTTCACCTTTTCGAACTTGCCGGTGATATCGCCGCCCACCCGCTTGGACGGGGAGTTGGGATCGTCGAAGTGGGGGTATTCGTTTTCCAGTTTTTGGAGCTCGTCCATGAGTCCGTCATATTCGAAATCACTGATTTCCGGACGGTTCTCGACGTAGTATTTATGGTTGTGGTCGTGCAGCGCTTTCCGCAGTTTCACGATGCGCTCGCGCGCTTGTTCAGTGTTCATATTTCACTTCGGGGTCAAAAAATCCTCTGGCGAGTTTAAACAATTTTACTTGAATTTTGAAAAGCACAATGGGACCACTGAAAGACTCGGATACGCCGGCGCCCAAATCTGTAACGCCGCGATATCCCACACCTGCGCCCGCACCCAGCCAGTAAAGGAAATGGTATTCGCCGTAGAGCGTTATTTCGGCGGTGCTGAAGGGGATGTCGGTGTACTTCACACGGTCATTTCTGCCGCCGGGATTGTACATCACCGATACATTTCCGCCGCCCGCCTGGAGCCCGGCAGAAATTTCCCACTTCCGATCAAAATATAAGGTGCGTTCGTAATAAAGTGCTGTATAGCCGAATTCGTATTCCACAAGATCTTCATCAATCGGAAAGTCGAAGTCACGGCTAAAGAGTCGGGTATTTAAAAAATAGAAACCGATGCCCAAGCGGTGTACGCGCCGGTATTGTGCCCCGACCCGCAGGCCACCCACATCGATCCATTCGCGCTGAAGGAATGTGCGGCGTGCATCGAATCCGAAGTCGAATTTGAGTTTGTTTTGATAAGGTTCGAGCTTGCGCGGGCCATTTACCAGCATGACTGAATCACCTTGCCCGAACTGGCCAAAGGCCCCGATCGCTGTGAAAAGGGCCGCTATGAAAGTGATTATTTTCAAACTTTAGAAGCGCGAATCATGCGTTCATTGCCGTTGAGGTCGGTCTTGATCTCCACCGCAGCGTAGTTTCGATCGCGAAGCAGCTGGGCAATGTCTTTGCCGTAGGCGCGGTTGATTTCGAAGTAGATCCTCCCTCCTTTGTTGAGATGCCCGTCGGCGAGATCTACGATGCGGCGATAAAAAATCAACGGGTCTTCCTCGGGCACAAACAGTGCGTGGTGGGGCTCGTAGTTGAGGACATTGTCATCCATTTGCGCTTTTTCAGACGGTGTGACGTAGGGTGGATTGCTCACCATCACATCAAAATCCATGAATCCTAAGCTCTCTTGTTCCAGCATATCGAAGTGAAAAAACTCCACCTGCAGGTCGTTTGCGGCGGCATTTCCGTTAGCAACGTTGAGGGCGTCGAAACTATTGTCCACTCCAAAAACCTGCGCATGAGGGAGGTGGTCTTTAAGCGCCAAGGCAATGCAACCCGACCCCGTGCCGAGGTCTATAATTCGGGGCATGTGCGGCAAATCGTCTTTGAGAATCCAATGCACGAGCTCTTCCGTTTCGGGACGCGGAATAAGCACGGCTGAATTCAACTTGAGCGAGAGGTCGTAAAACACAGCGTGGCCTATCAGGTATTGAATGGGCTCTTGCCGCTTTAGCCCTTTAAGGATGCCTTCGAACTTGGCAATTTGAGGCTCCCCCACCTGGGCATCGGCGACTGTGAGCACATCAATCTTACTGAGATTCATGACTTCTTCGAATGCCATGGTCAGCATTTGCTCGATCTCTCGATAAGGGTACAGCTCTGAGAGCTCTGTTCGAAATCGTGTTGCTACGTATTCAACGGTGGGGTTGCTTTGAATCATACTGACCGTGATTAAGTGTAAATTTAACGCAAACAGACTTTCAATACATTATTTGCGGCGATTATTTTTTAACAGCCCATAAATGACCCGACCTTTGCGAAGGCAAAATATTGGATCAACACAAGAAAAGCTGTTGTTATCGGCAGCCGGTGCCCTATGATTGCATGCGGAATACTTACTTTGCAAAGTGAATGAACACGAACCATACATGAAACGCTGCCTCTGGCTGGCGGCCAAAGGCAGTGGCAATACAGCGCCGAATCCACTGGTCGGTTCCGTACTTGTGGCAGAAGGGCGCATAGTGGGAAGCGGCTACCACCGCGCTTACGGTGGGCCGCACGCCGAAGTGCACGCCATAGAATCCGTTCGCGACAAATCCATTTTACGAAAGTGTACCCTTTATGTAAATCTCGAACCCTGCGCCCATCACGGAAAGACGCCTCCCTGCGCCGACCTGATCATTCGCAGCGAAATACCCCGTGTGGTGGTCGGGCAAACCGACCCCAACCCGCTCACTGCCGGCAAAGGCATCGAACGGATGCGGGCCGCCGGCATCGAAGTGATCACGGGGGTGCTCGAAGAGGAATGCCGCCACCTCAACCGGCGTTTCAACACTTTTCACAGCCTCGGCCGTCCTTATGTGGTGCTGAAATGGGCCAGATCGGCTGATGGATTTATGGACACTGACCGCGAAGAATCCAAAAAAACCGGCATCCATTGGATTAGCCACCCCGCTGTAAAAAAACTCGTGCACAAGCGCCGCACCCTCGAAGGAGCCATTATGGTGGGCGCCGTGACGCTTGCCAACGACGACCCCTCGCTCACTGCCCGCAGTTATTTCGGGAGGCAGCCACAGCGATTTGTACTCTCGCACCGCGGAATACTGCCGGCCAAGGCAAAAATATTTCACGATGGCGTCCCGGTCGAGGTGGTTTCGCACCGCGGAGGCCCTGCATCTCCCTTGCTCAATGCGGGAGACAACCTCACCTGGACCTCCGCCCCTGCCGAAACAGGCCTCATCGAAGCAGCCCTCGCATCGATGCACGCCCAAGGCATCAACAGCGTACTGGTGGAAGGCGGCAGGGAAACGCTGAACGGGTTTATCGAACTCAACCTCTGGGACGAAGCCATGGTGATCACTGCCCCCCACACCCTCGGCAAAGGACTGCCGGCGCCATCTCTACCGCTGTCCGCCACACACAGCCGGCGGTACGCCACAGACCTCATCAACACCTACTACAACCGATGATCTTACTCCTGCTCAGCATTCTATGCTCCTCCGGGATTTACATTGTATTCAAGCTATTCTCGAAGTTTGGTGTAAACACCTTTCAAGCCATCACGATCAACTACTTCGTGGCAGCAGCCTTCGGGTATTGGTACGCAGGCGATTTCAGCGCGGCCGACAATGCCTGGGATGAGCCCTGGCTGCTTTGGGCCGCGCTTATCGGCATTTTGTTCATCAGCCTGTTTTACGTCATGGCCCTTACCAGTCAGGGATTCGGGGTGACAGTGGCATCCATTTCGTCGAAGATGTCGATGGTGATCCCGGTGGTCATCCTTATCCTCATCGATCCTGAGGAGGGAGCCGACTTTTACAAGGTCGCAGGTGTGTCGATGGGGATGCTGGCAGTGTTTTTGGCTTCCGCAAAAGGCGGGGTGAAGCAGGCGGGTGGCGCGTCCGTGCTCTTGCCGATCACCCTATTTCTCGGGAGCGGCGGGTTGGACTTCCTGCTGGCTTTTGTGCAAAAATCCTTCCTGTCATCGGCCGTGCAGTACAAGCAGTTCGTCCCGGTGCCTTTTGCCATCGCAGCAGTTGTCGGCACCATTATCCTCATTATTCGATCAGCTAAAAAGCGCCAACCCTTGGAATTTAAAAACCTGATCGCCGGAATCGTGCTCGGCCTGATCAACTACGGCAGCATCTATTTCGTGCTCAGGGTTATTGGCAGTGGAATTATGGACCGATCGAGTGCCATCCCGGCAAACAACATCGGCATTGTTCTCCTCTCTGCCCTTGTGGGTTTTCTGATATTTAAGGAGCGCCTTTCGGCAAAAAATGTGGCCGGCGTGATACTCGCTGTGGCCTCCATCGCATTGCTCACCTTCAGATCGTTTTTAGCTTGACAGACAGCTACCGCACCATATCCAAACCCGGCACGAGCCTCTACAAAGTAAAGGGGAGTAAGCATCACGGCTATGCCTTTTCGGCAAAAGACGAAGACGAAATCAACGTCCGCCTCGAGGAGGTCAAAAAAGAACACCACTCCGCCCGCCACGTGAGCTACGCATGGCGCCTCGACCCCGACGGAGCGCGGTTTCGCGCCAACGACGACGGGGAGCCATCCAATTCGGCGGGCATGCCCATCCTGGGGCAAATTGAAAAGTACGACCTCACCAATGTGCTCGTAGCCGTGGTGCGCTACTTCGGCGGCACCAAGCTCGGTGTGGGCGGCCTCATCGACGCCTATCGCACGGCGGCTCAGGAAGCCATTGAAAATGCCACGATCAAAACCCTCCACATTACCGCATACTACCGCCTACATTTCGGCTACGACCACATGGGCGATGTGATGCTTGTACTTCGCACCCGCGATTGGGAAGCATCCGACCAGGATTTCAGAGAATCTTGTAAGCTCACCGTTTCCATTCCTCCCGAAAAAGAGGAGGAATTGTGCGCCGTGTTTGCGGGATTTCCCGACATTCGCGTCGAACCGTTAGGGACCAAATATGAACTATGAACTTCTGCGCAAACTCTGCGCTACACCTTCCACCGCGGGCGACGAAGGCGAGATGGCACAATTTATTCTCAAATACTTGTGTGACAACAATAAATCTTTCAAAACAACACCCCAAGTGTTTTCGGGTGCCGGATTCCAGGACATGGTGATCGCCGTATTCGGAGAACCCCGAACCGCCATTTTTGCCCACACTGATACGGTGGCCTACTGCACTGCCCACGACAATGAGCTGGTCAAAATAGGCAACCCGAAAGCCGAAGACGGCACCGAATTGGAGGGCTATGTGAACGGAAAGCTCGAGAAGGCCGTTCTCAAAATCAAGAAGAAGGGCAAAAAAGGAGACAAAAATGCCGAAGAGACCTTGACATACAGCTCTGATGCAAATTTTGATCTCGGCACCCCACTCAGTTACGTACCCGACTGGAAAGAGACCAAGCAGTTCGTAAAAAGCGCTTACATGGACAATCGGCTCGGGGTATGGAATGCCCTGCAACAGGCCCATACCATGGAACACGGCGCGATTGTGTTCAGCACCTACGAGGAGCACGGCGGCGGCGGGGCCCAATTTGCCGGGCGCTTTCTCCAGGAAAATTTCGGTGTGCAGCAGGCCCTCATTTCCGATGTCACCTTGCTGACCAAACACGTGCGCCACAAAAAAGGAGTGGTGATTTCCATGCGCGATCGGGGCATTCCGCGCCAATCTTACGTGCGTCGAATTATCGCCATCGCCGAGAAGCACGGCATCCCTCACCAGCTCGAGGTAGAAAAAGCAGGAGGAAGCGACGGCAACGCCCTTCAGGACAGCAGCTACGCCTGGGATTGGTGCTTTATTGGTCCGGTGGAAGACAACTACCACTGTCCCGGCGAAAAAGTGGCTAAGGTCGATATCGAGGCCACGGTAAAACTCTACGCCGCGTTGATCGAAGAGCTGTAATCGGCTTGATCATGTTTAAACAGGCCCGCAATGGCCAACCGCCACCCGTTGAAAATCGAATAACGGAGGGTCTGCTTTTGCGTAAATCGTTCCATGTTAAAACCTGAGTTCGATTCTTATTCGGGTTCAGAACGCCTGTAAATAGTGAGTTTCGACTTAAAATGATGAAGTAATAGCGGGCTATTTCGAATCATTTTTAGGAAGAAAATCGCTGTTTACAGGTGGAAATGCACTCGCCTTGTCCATAAACAACCGCTATCCTGCGTTGCATTTTCTCGCTTTAGCCCGCTAAAGCTTTGAAAATGCGCCTTGTCTTGCGGCTGTTTATGAACATCTGAATCCCTGAATAAGAATCGAACTCAGGTTTAAAGGGTAAAAAAGCTATTCTACGCGCTGTACGCCCTGGTGGGAAGAAGACTTGCGCCGCCGGGAGCACATCCGGAAATCGCCGTCCTTTCAGGACGTCGATTTACCTTTTGCCTTTTTATTTGGAAGCAGGCACGGGTTCGACAAGGCATCCGCTAAAGCATCAAAAAATAGTAGCTTTGCGCCTCTAATTACTGTGCTCTATGAAGATTTCGTTTAACTGGCTCAAGACCTACCTGTCCACAGATTTAAGCGCCACCGAGGTGGCCGCCATCCTCACCGACACCGGGCTCGAGGTGGAAAAAACGGAGCATTACGATCCTGCAGGCGGCGGACTGGACAATGTGGTGACCGGCCATGTGCTCACCGTTGCCCCCCACCCCGACGCCGACCGACTCCAACTCACCACAGTGAATGCAGGCACCCCCGAGCCTCTGCACATCGTATGCGGAGCACCAAATGTGGAGGCCGGCCAAAAGGTGATCGTGGCCAAAGTGGGAGCCGTGCTCCTGCCCGACAGCGACAGCCCGTTGAAAATTAAGAAATCAAAAATCCGCGGACAGATATCTGAAGGCATGATCTGCGCCGAAGACGAACTCGGAATCGGAACGAGCCACGAAGGCATCATGGTGCTGCCCGCCGACACGCCTCCGGGTATTCCCGCAGCCGAGCACCTCAAATTCGAGAGTGACGACATCTTTGAAGTCGGCCTCACCCCCAACCGCACCGACGGATTCGGGCATTTCGGGGCGGCGCGCGACCTCGCGGCCAGGCTCAGCCACACCCATGGCAAGGTGATTCGCGCAGCGCTACCAGGAGTCCCCGATTTTGTGGAAAGCAAAGACAGCCCCGGCAGCATCAGCATAGAAATCCTCGACCCCGAGGGATGCGAAAGGTACGCGGGCATGGAGCTCGCCGATGTGGTGGTGGGTCCCTCGCCCGAATGGCTGCAGCAGCGCCTCCGATCGGTGGGCCTCTCGCCGATCAACAATGTGGTGGACATCACCAACTTTGTGATGCTCGAAACGGGGCAGCCCCTCCACGCCTTCGACGCAGAACGCATCGCGGGCCAAACGGTGCGAATAGGCATGTTGGCTGAGGGCACGAAATTCACCACCCTCGACGGCACAGAACGCGAACTTTCATCTGAAGACCTCATGATTTGCGACGCCGAAAAAGGCATGTGTATCGCCGGGGTATTCGGCGGAATCGACAGCGGAGTGAGCGCTTCGACCAAACGCATTTTTCTCGAAAGTGCCCGATTCAACCCGGTGCGCGTGCGCAAAACTGCGAAGCGACACGGACTCAATACCGACGCCTCATTTCGCTTCGAGCGCGGCGTAGACCCGACCGAAACGCTTTACGCACTGCGCAGGGCGGCTGCGCTGATCATCGAAATATGCAATGCGCGACAGGCCGGCCCGGTGCTGGACGAAGTCAGGAATATTCCGCAGCCTGTGGAAATTGAATTCTCGCTTGGCTACTGCAATGCACTCTGCGGTACGCAAATGACAGCGAAAGAAGTGGAAGCCATCCTGGCGTCGCTCGATTTTTCCGTGAGCGGAACCGACGGAAACTATTCCGTGACCGCCCCCACCTACCGCGTGGACGTGACCCGCCCCGCCGATGTGGCCGAGGAGGTGCTGCGCATCTACGGATTTAACGCGGTGCCCGTACCCGAGCGCATGAGTTTTTCGGTATCCCTTCCGGAAAAGCCCGTGCGCGGTGACGTGATCGATGCCGTGGCGAATACGCTTGCAGGCCGCGGGTTTTCAGAAATGATGTCGAACGGTCTCACCCGTTCCGACCGCCTCGTAAAGGTGGGCGGTGAAGCTGCCGAAAAGGAGCTCATCCCCATGCTGAACCCCCTGAGCCGCGAGCTCGATGTACTGCGCCCGCACGTGCTCAACAGCGTGCTCGAAGCCGTGGCCTACAACCTCAACCGACAGGCCGAAAGGCTCATGCTTTTCGAAATCGGCACCGCCTATCGCAACGGAGCAAAAGGGTATGATGAAGACCTTCGTTTGTGCCTGGCGCTTTGCGGTTCACGCTTTTCCGAAAACTGGAACAACCCCGACACCGCATTCGACATCACCGACCTGCGCGGGCACCTCACCGCTGCCTTGCAAGTGATGGGGGTAGAAAGCCGCATCACCTTCGAACCGGGTGCACACGCCTTTCTGGACGGTGTGCTCGACATCAAACTCGGCGAGCGAACCATAGGTCACATGGGGGCTGCGGGAAAAAAATCGCAGAAAGCCTACGGCATTAAAAAACCGGTGTGGGTGGCCGAGATCAACCTCGACGCCTGGCGGAAAACTCCTTCGCGAAGTGGGTCTCTTCGACGTGTACGAGGGCAAGAACCTGCCCGCCGGCAAAAAGAGCTACGCCGTTCGCTTCATCCTTCAGGATCCCAACCGCACCCTGGACGACAAGGTGATCGACAAGCGAATGGGCGAGATTCAGAAGGCGCTGGAAGAAGAGTTTGGAGCAGAGTTAAGGTAGCACAGAACTCCGATTTTTTGCTCTTTTCCCGAAAAGGTGACTTGAAGCAAAACCGAAAGCAAAATGAAAGACTGGTGGTGGTATTACGTTCGATTTTGGATAAAGCTGGCCATCAAGCTGTTTTATCGACGCATCGAAATTAACGGGCGTGAAAACTACCCGCGCTCCGGAGCTGTGCTATTGGCACCCAACCACCAAAACGCCTTTATGGACGCCTTGGTGCCCTCTGCTTTTGCCGAAAGACCCATACACTATCTCACCCGCTCAGACGTGTTCAACAACCGTTTGATGGCGGCTTTTCTGCGATCAATCAACATGATGCCTGTGTACAGGCAGCGCGACGGAATCGGTAATTTGGCCAAGAATGAAGAGATTTTTGAGAAGTGCCGTCAAATATTACGCAACGGAGAAACGCTGCTGATTTTTCCCGAGGCCACGCATGTGGGCGAGCGGCGGCTGAGACCGCTGAGCAAAGGATTTGCCAGAATCCTGTTTGGGGTACTCGAGGATGAAGTCACTCCCGAGATCAACGTAGTGCCACTCGGGATCAATTACAGCCATTACCACAAAACCGGGTCGCGACTCATCGTGAATTACGGCGCTCCGATCTCCATGAGTGCATACAGAGACACGCACACTGAAAATGCGCCTCGTGCCATGGGCGCGCTGCGCGACGATGTGCAAAAAGCCCTTTCCGGAGAAGTGGTACACCTTGAGCGAAAGGACGCAAACGATGCCTTTGAGGTGGAGCTTGAGCGCATCGTCCCCTTCTACCTACATCGCACAGACGGCTTCTCACAGGGTGAGGCAGAAATGGACTTTTATAAACGCCGAGAAAGCACGCTGCAAAACCTTCCTGAGGGGCATTCATACTTCAGGCGTGCAGGAATTTACAACTGTGAGATGGAGCGTATGCGGCTACATGCTCCGTTCTTTTTCACAGCGAGAAAAGACGCAGGTCATTGGCTGATTCAGAACTTGCTATTGCTCGTGATGTTACCACTATTTTTGCTCTCATGGATCATGATGGCACCTTCATATTTCCTGACCAGGGGCTTGCTGACTCGATACATCGCAGATCGCCAGTTTTGGAGTAGCATCAAACTGGTCGCTTACCTTGTGCTTTTTCCGCTGTTTGGAATTATTTATGCCCTCGCGGCCGCGATGTACTCGGGGCGCCCGTCGATAGCGGCGGCGGTGTTCTCATTTTACCTGCTCAGCGTATTTGTGATCCGAGAACTTCGACTCCCGTACCGCTATGTGCTCACCTTTTGGCGCGGATTGTGGCTTAAATTGCGAAATCCGGCACTCCATAAATACCTGCGCGAAATTGAAAACGAAGTGCTGAAAAGCTATCGAAAGGGATAATGGTCTCGTTATCGATTTTCTCGGAAAAAAACACGCATTCCCGCGGATGACTGCAGAGATCGCAACGGCAGGTACTACGGTGGCGAAGGTATTCAACACAAAGGCTGAAAATTCCCGATTTACTTACCTTAGAGGCCTAAGAAATTTTCAATGAGCGGAACCCGCACCATCTTTCTGCATTCCAAGGACATCACGAAGGAGGAAAGAGAAACCATCGAGCCACTGCTTTCAGGTTTTGATTGCGAATGGATAAAGGCTGATGATTGGCGGATCGACAAAGAGGCTAAAGACGTGCTGCTGCTCACCTACCTCAGCGACGAGGAGCTGAAGCTTTTTATCCCACTTGTGAGCGAAAAAGATGTGACCATGGCTGTACTACCTCACCCCAAGGGAGTTCAATCGCGGGTGGGATATGGCGTATCGCCGGGCCTGGCTCAGGCGGTAGCCCATTTAAGAACTGATCTTAAAGCCGTCACCATTGACAGCATGTACTGCAACGACCGCCCGGTGTTCAACAATGTGATAATCGGCGATACATTTCAATTGGTCACCACGGGACGACAAGCCACGGCACCGCGCTGGAAGCGCATCAAGTATGTTGTAGGCAAGTTCTTCACACTCCGTCCTTTCTCAGTAAAGGTCAACACGCCTAAAAAAGAAATTGAAACCGCCGTGGCAGGTATTGTGGTGGTTCAGCACGGTAAGGGTAGTATGCTATCACGGCTAATTCTGGAAGACAGCTTTGCAAATGACAACCGACTTCACGCCATATTAATCAGTCCGCGCAGCCTCATGCAATTGGCCCTGTTTGCCATCCGATCGGTGTTTAAGCGCAGACAACTCCCGCCCTTTGCGGCACACATCAAGACCAACGAAATTATGTTTTCGGGAAGTACGGCTTTTGACTTTTCAGAGGACGGGATCAGCCAGTCCGCAAAAGAGTTGAAAATTGAAATTCTTCCCAAGCAGCTCAAAATGCTCCCGGGTGAATTTATCAAAACCGCCAATGAAAGAGAAAGCAGCAGCGATGTGTTCAGGGTAAGTCAGCTACCGATGAAAGAAAGTGCTCGAGTGATGGCGGGTAAAAAACTGCCTTTTATCAAGCATGCATCAACTGAAGAGTTTCAATCTCTGTTCACCGTGCTGCGCTCCAACGCTGACCTCACCACCAGCTACATCGTACTCATGGTGCTTTCCACCATGTTGGGCGCCTTTGGAATTTTTGCCAATTCGACCCCCGTGGTGATCGGTGCGATGATCCTCGCACCCCTTATGGCACCAATCATCTCACTTTCTATGGCCACCCTGCGTCAAGACAACAAGCTGGCTATCAGTAGTGCAAAAACCATTCTCGGAGGCCTGTTTGCGGGCTTTCTATGTGCAGTGCTACTCACTTTTATCACCCCAATCACCACCCCGAACAACGAAATCTTATCGCGGATCAGGCCCAACCTTTTGGATCTCGGTATCGCTGTGCTCTCGGGTGTGGCGGGAGCTTATGCCCATGCCCGTGAAGAAATTGCAAAAACCCTTGCAGGTGTGGCCATCGCCGTTGCCCTGGTTCCGCCGCTTGCCGTTTCGGCCATCGGGCTGGCGTGGATGGATTGGGGCATATTTCTAGGCGCACTGCTCCTGCTGCTTACCAACCTCGCCGGGATGGTACTCGCAGGAGCCATCACTTTTCTGGTGATGGGCTACAGCCCGTTTCGTTTGGCGAAAAAAGGCGTGATTCTATCGCTGATTTTTGTCGTAATACTCAGCTTGCCCCTGGCGCTCAGCTTTCAGCGCATGGTGCAAGAGCACAACATCGTAGCGCGCATCGAGGCCCTTGAATATGACGAATTTAAAGTGAAAGAAGCAAGGGTGATCCGTCTCACCCCACTCACTGTAGGCATCACCGTTATCGCCGATCACAACCTTTCGGAAATCGAACTCGATGAAATCAAGCAATCTCTGGAAGGCAGCCTGAACCGCGAAGTGGAGTTGGAGATTACCGTGGCCATAAAGCGGTAAATGGAGCGGAGATTCGCCTTGTGGTTTATTAAATAGCAATTTCAATATTGCACCTGTGAGATAGGAAAAACCCCCGACCGAAGCCGGGGGCTGCAAGAACGAAACCTGTAAGCCGGATTTTGTGCCGCGCGGAGCGCGGTTTCCATCATTTGTCTTGGCCCGCCGTCGCCGGCGGGCTCTATCGACCTACCCTCCCGGATCGGGCGTGCAGCCCTCAAGCCCGGGTATACATGGTCTTTCAGTCCGCGAGGTTTACCCCCCGCACCTGTTGCCGGGTACGGCTGTGGGCCCTTACCCCACTCTTTTCACCCTTACCGCACCGAAGCGCGGCGGTATACGTCTCTGTGGCACTGTCTGTACTCCGATTGCGCGGAGTCCTTCCCGTTAGGAAGCGCGGTGCACTGTACTGTCCGGACTTTCCTCTACCCCGCCGTAGCGGAGCAGCGATGGAACGGTTTCGACTGCAAAGGTACACCGAATGTGCGGGAAGGCTGCTGATTTGGCCGGCTGTCGCCAAAAATCAAATCAGACCCGAAGCAGGTGTCCAATGATTGGACTACCTTTGTACCACTCTTCTAAAGAGGATTTTCATCGTATAACTTGAAATTGTAAAATGAAACATCTCCACAACGAAGAGGATTGGCGTGTATTGAAGAAAAAAATGGAGGAGAGCAAAGAAGCGCGGCTCACCATTTCATTTTATCAGTACGCGAAGCTCGACAATCCTCAGGATTTCCGCGATTATCTGTTTATCCACTGGAGCAATCTTGGCGTACTCGGACGCATCTATGTGGCACACGAAGGCATCAACGCCCAGGTCAGCGTGCCCCGCGAGAATTTCGAAGCATTTCGCAAACACCTTTACAGCATCACTTTTTTGGACGGCATCAGGCTCAACCTGGCCATCGAAGACGACGGAAAAAGTTTTTACAAGCTCATCATCAAAGTGCGTCCAAAAATTTTGGCCGACGGACTCAACGACAAAACTTTTGACGTACGAAACCGCGGGAAGCACCTCGATGCGGCCGAGTTTAACAGGCTGGCGGAAAAAGACGATACCATCATCATCGACATGCGCAACCACTACGAGCACGAAGTGGGGCATTTTAAAAGTGCAGTGACTCCTGATGTAGACACTTTTCGCGACAGCCTGCCCTACATACTGGAAAACCTCAATGGCCTCGAAGACAGAAACATTTTGATGTACTGCACGGGCGGAATCCGCTGCGAAAAAGCCTCTGCCTGGCTCAGGCATCAGGGGTTCGAAAATGTGCATCAGCTCAACGGGGGTATCATTGAATACGCGCGGCAAGTGAAGCAGCATGGATTGGAAAACAGATTTATCGGGAAGAATTTCGTTTTCGACGAACGGCTCGGTGAGCGAATCGGCGATGAGGTGATTGCATCTTGCCACCAATGTGGTGGACCCTGTGATGCACATACCAACTGCGCCAATTCAGGTTGTCACCTGCTCTTCATTCAATGCGACAGCTGCAAAGCCAAATACGACGGGTGCTGCTCTGACGGTTGCAAGTCGGTGCTCGAGCAGCCCGAAGAAATTCAAAAAAGCATGCGCGCAGGCAAGCGGTACACGGGCCACCGCGTATTCAAAAAAGGGCGAGCCCCCCACCTCAGCCACAAAAAGTTGCACAATCCTTTTGAGAAAGCGCTTGAAAACATACGTTTCACTGAAATGAGATGATAAGCTCCGTGAGCAGAAGTCCGGCAGCAGAATTAATAAGGTTCGAGCGAAATTTCCCAGAACCATTTTAAGCGAAAATTCCATAAAAATCTAAACAGACTAAGGGTCTCAATCCTAATTGTGCAAACTTCTTGCTACATTTCGCATTCTTAGAATGTGTAAATTATAACCATGATAAAATTTCGTGCATATAACGTCATCGTCCCAAAATTCAAAATTGAGGATATCGTGGTGGGCGGGTTAAAAACCGTTTACAAAGCTTTCGCAGGCACAGACTTGCAGGAAGATGAGTATTTGGTGGCCGTCGGGGCTGAAAATGCCACAGAAGTCCGCAACATCCTGGAACAGCTATCCGGGTTGGGCCTCACTTTTGAAGAAGGCTCAGAGGAGAGCGGTGATTTTGCAGTGATGGCCAAAGAAGGCATCTGGTGGCATGTGCCTTGGCTGATTTACACAGATTTGGGTTGTTGGTTTATTGCCGACGTAGAAGCACCCGCAGAAAAAACGAATAACGCATGAGCAAAGACAATATGAACATCGCAACCGCTCTGATCACAGGCGGCACAAAAGGAATCGGCTACGGAATTGCAGAAGTGCTCCTGGCGCAAGGTTTTCGTGTGGCCATTACCGGTCGGGATGGCGAATCGACCACAGAATCCGCGAAAAAACTATCCGAAAATGCCACATCAGGAGAAGCCATCGGTATTAAAGCCGATGTGCGAAAGATGGCAGACATGGAAGCCGCTGTAAAAGAAACAGTTCAACAATTTGGCAGCCTCGATCTCGTGGTGGCCAATGCAGGCCTCGGACACTTCGGTAGCATCGAAGACATCACCGAAGAGCAGTGGCATCAGACCATTGATACCAACCTCACAGGAGTGTTCAACACCATCAAGGCATCACTTGCTCCGCTGAAGGCTTCAAAAGGACTGATCGTGACGATCTCCCATCATGCCGGGATCGGTGACGAGCCACTTCGCAGGCCACACACCCAATCCCGAGGATGCCTGGAAAATTCAGCCCGAAGATATCGGCACAATGGTGCTCAACCTGATGCGCATGGATCCGCGCACCTTGCCGAGTAAGATTGAGGTTAGGCCTTCTATGCCTCCTTCAAAATAGTGGCTGTCCATAAAGCCCGCTATCTGCCTTGCACCATGCCTTCGGCTTGGTCTTACGACTTGCTTTTGAAAACAGTCATTGACTTGAGTCAACTCCTTGTTTTTAAGAACTGCGTGCGCGTTGCTATCGAACTTTATGATCCAGCCACTTGATTGTATTGACAAACTCTAAGCGGAGTCTGTCCATAAAGCCCGCTATCATTCCGCTTCGCTACTCCCCACCCGTATTAATGGTCGGGGAGCCCTTCCGAGTGACGCGTAGTTATAACTTTTTACTCCAATTAGTAACCAGTTCATCACCCACGTCACTCAGAACGGAGCGCAGCGGAGTGAAGAGTCTCCTGTTATCGGAGAATCAGATTTATTAATCCCGGAAATTTTGGAATACTCATTCAGATAGGGAATTGCGTGTAAACGGGCTTTCCCGTTCAGGAAAAGGGAGACTCTTCAGTCATAAGCTTCGCTCCTTCCTTACCAATGACATATTTTTTAAATCACACCGCATCAATAATTTATGTGGCCATGTTGATTTTGTTTAACTAAGATAATGAACTGATGAATACCAACGTGGGCGAATGCCCACAACTACCTTATTTCAATTTGGCATGCTACTGCTATTTCCGCAGGGCAAATGCCCAGCGGAGCATCTTACGCAACTGTCATTTCCTTTCTGTAAATGCAAATTTTGGACGCTCTGAGTGACGCGTAGTTGTGACTTCGTACAACAATTGCTGTACATCTCGACACTTACATCATTCAGAAGGGCTCCCCGACCATTTTTAATGAGCGGGAGGCCCTCATCCGAAAGGTTGAAAACGCACTACGCCCCCACCTTGTCGCCGCGTCGGTTTTTGCCCACGTTGGCCTCGATGTGTTTGATCACAGAGGCGGCTACGTCCTTGCCCGTGGCAGCTTCAATGCCCTCGAGTCCCGGCGATGAGTTCACTTCGAGCACCAGCGGTCCGCGCGATGATTCGAGCATGTCGACTCCCGCCATGTGCAGGCCCATCGCTTTTACTGCGCTCAATGCCAGCTGGCGTTGGGCGGGTGTAAGGGTTACTTTTTTGGCCGAGCCACCGCGGTGGAGGTTGCTGCGAAATTCGCCTTCCGCGCCTTGGCGCTTCATGGCACCCACCACTTTTCCGTCTACAACAAAGGCGCGAATATCCGCACCTCCCGCCTCGGCTATAAATTCCTGGATCAGCATGTTTGCCTTGAGTCCGTGAAAGGCTTCGACCACGGATTTCGCCGCTTTCTTTGTCTCGGCCAGCACTACGCCAATACCCTGGGTGCCCTCGAGCAGCTTGATGACACAGGGTGCACCACCAATCTCCTTGATGAGTCTTTCCACATCCTTCGGCTGGTTGGTGAAAATGGTTTTGGGAATGCCGATGTCGTGGCGCGAAAAAATCTGCAGGCTGCGCAGCTTGTCGCGAGAGCGGACAATTGATATCGAAGAATTCACAGCAAAAACGCCCTGCATCTCGAACTGCCGCACCACAGCAGTGCCATAAAAGGTGACCGATGCTCCGATGCGAGGTACTACAGCATCCACATCTTTGAGCTCCTCGCCGTTGTAGAGAATACGTGGATTTTGGTGTTCGCCGATCACGGTGCATCGCATGTGGTCAATGACCATGGCCTCGTGTCCGCGGGCTTCTGCGGCCTCCTTGAGGCGGCGGGTAGAATACAATTTAGAATTGCGGGAAAGAATGGCTATACGCATGATTACTTTTTACTTTGCAAATAACTTTTAGAAACGTCAATTAAAAAATCGCCGCGCAGAAATCGCCTTCCGAGCAGCACTGAATAATTCATTGTGGAACGATCGGTGAGGGTAACCTCCGAAGTTTTCTCCACTTCTCCGAGCCTGATTTTTAATCGCACGGAATATCTTGTTTGTAGGGTTCCATTTGAGCTTTTTACCCGCTTCCGCGAAAAATGGTTAAAGCGTACCACCTTTGCTGAGCGCTTTAGAAAACGACAGCACAGCACTTTCTCTCCGGCCATGCGTTCAATCCAAATCTTGTCGCAGTGTGCCGATGACGACTGCGCACCGCTGTCAATGCGGGCCACAATATTTTGGCGTTCCAAGTCGGGAAACGCGATTTTCTCCTTATTTCCCAAAATCCATTTGCCTTGGTATTGCGGTGTGTCCTCCATGCTGTCTCTTCGGGATGGGGGCAAATGTAAGGTTTACTTTTCCAAAGTATGTACCCACCTACGCAATTATCGAAATGCGACAATTGTGTATCTTTGCGCCCTCAAAAACGCCCTGTCATCGCAAAAAAAGACTTAATAATCAACGGAAAGGCCATAGCTCCCAACACAAATGTGCGGGTAAAGGCCAACATCGCCCGCCTCGCTTCGGGCACCATCATCGACCTGCCCGTGTATGTGTCGCGGAGCAACAAGCCCGGGCCCGTGATCCTGCTGAGCGGCGGGCTCCACGGCGATGAAGTGAACGGAATCGAGATCGTGCGGCGCATGCTCGAAGCCTCCCTTTTTGACAATTTGGAGCGAGGCACTGTGGTGGCCATTCCCGTGATGAACATCTACGGCTTTTTGAATTTCAGCCGCGAGGTGGCAGATGGAAAAGACATCAACCGAAGCTTTCCAGGCAATTCGACAGGATCGCTCGCGGCGCGGGTAGCCCACTTTCTCTCCAAGCAGGTATTGCCCGCCATAGACTTCGGGGTGGATTTTCACACGGGCGGCGCATCGCGGTTCAACTTTCCGCAAATTCGCTACGCCGCTTCCGACAGCGCGGCTGAAGCTCCGGCCAAAGCTTTCGGAGCTCCGCTGATTTTGGAAAGCCCCTTTATCGAAAAAAGTTTGCGGAAGCAGGCTTTCAAGGGCGGCGCCTCGATTTTGGTTTATGAGGGCGGAGAAAGCCTTCGCCTCGATGAGGAAGTGATTAAAGAAGGCATCAACGGCGCCAAACGCCTGCTTCACCATTTCGAGATGCTTCAGGAGGCCCCGCCCCCTCCTCCGGCGACGATAGTTTGTAGCAGTTCCACCTGGCTGCGGGCCAAAAGATCTGGGATTTACAAAGGCTTGATCAAATCGGGGATGCACATCAACAAAGGCGACCTGCTGGGCTATATCACCGATCCATTCGGTGAATTCAGCGTGAAGATTAAGGCCCACACTTCCGGCTTTGTACTCGGGCACAACAATATGCCCATTGTGAACCAAGGCGATGCATTACTCCACATCGGCACCCCCGTCTAAGTGCAAGATCCGGTGAGTATGATTCAGTGGGCGAGCGCCCGGGCAGATTCGATACAATATGACTTTGGGATCATCTTTTCGCGCAACCCGGCAGAGCACTCAATTGGAAGGCGGCGATGGCGTCATAGCCGGCAATTGTGAAAACGGTTGAAAAGTTAATTTAAAAATAACACACCAAGACTATCCTCCAGAACCCTGACGGTCGGCGACTTAAAAAGACTCATTCACGGATAACAAGTCTTAGGCCCCGTGGTAATGGATTTGAAACGGCTAAACATTGGAAAAAACCCGATTTACAGGTTTCTTTGTACCCCTAAATGACGGAAGGCTAAAACGGCCAAACAAAAGAACCTTTAATCACCACAAAACAACATCAATGAAAACAATTCAACTTATTTCTATCAAACGTGTAACAAGCTTTTTTGCGGCACTCACTGTAGCAGCGGTCACGCTGGTTTCGGCGAATGTGTCGGCACAGACGTTGCCCTACAACTTCGACTTCTCAGAAGATCCTTTTGCAAACGGATGGCTCAATCAAAGTGTCATCGGAACTCAAGAATGGCAACACAATGCCAACTTCGAAAATGCTTCAATGTCTGCTTTTGACGACGGATGTCAGCAGAGCGAGGCTTGGTTAATCAGCCCTGGTTTTGACTTGAGCGAAACCTTCAATGAGTTTTTGACCGTCGGCGTTCAGCGTGGATTTGGTGGCGGTGAAAGCGATCTTGAGCTCGTTTACAGCATCAATTACAGCGGAGCAGGTGACCCGAATGCTGCCGATTGGACAAACATTGAACTTATCACCAACGAGGTATTTACTGATGCCGGAATCGGCATCAATGTCACTGTAGATTTTGGAGCTTACGATGACCTGCAAGGCCTCAACACTTCCGGAGTTTATGTGGCATTCAAGTATGTTTACACTCAGGACCAATGTGCTACCTGGCGAATTGATGAATTTACACTCGAAAGCTTAGCTCCAACAGTGCCCTACAACTTCGACTTCATAGAAGATCCTTTTGCAAACGGATGGCTTAACCAGAGTGTCATCGGAGAACAAGAATGGCAACACAACGCCAACTTCGAAAATGCTTCAATGTCTGCTTTTGCGAGCGGATGTCAGCAGAGCGAAGCTTGGCTAATCAGCCCTGGTTTTGACCTGAGCGAATCCGATAATGAGTTTTTGACCGTCGGCGTTCAGCGTGGATTTGCGAATGGTGAAAACAACCTTGAGCTCGTCTATAGCATCAATTACAGTGGAGCGGGTGATCCAAATGCTGCCGATTGGACAGATATTGCGCTTATCACCAACGAAGTATTCACGGATGCCGGAATTGGTATCAATGTTACTGTAGATTTCGGGGCTTACGATGACCTGCAAAACCTCGACACTGAAGGAGTTTATGTGGCGTTCAAGTACGTGTACACCGAAGGCCAGTGTGCTACCTGGAGAATCGATGAATTTTCATTGGTAAGTGTCTCAGGGCCTATTATTGCCGCGAGCACGGGATCAATCACAGGACTCGCTTACGTTGAAGGAGAAGGTCCGTCTGAAAGTGCTTCATACACCATCACAGCCAACAATCTGGAAGGTACGGGAGAATTGACTGTCAGTGCCTCCGAAGGATTTGAGGTATCTGCCAACGATGCTGATTTCGGTACCTCCACCACGTTTCCGTTTGACGAAGGTGCCCTTGAAGGACAGCCCGTTACTGTATACGTGCGTATGGCCGCAGGACTGGATCCCGGAGCTGTTGAGGGTACAATATCGCATGTTGGAGGCGGAGCTTCAGCAGACTTGCCTGTATCGGGCAATGTGAGCATCGCTCCTCCTGAAGGTTCTTACTTCATAGATTTTGAAGGAGCGGAAGAAGTGAAAACCGGTTATGCAGCAGGCAACGTAGTGTTGAGCGGCATGGAATGGGAAATGACCCAAGCCTTGATTGGCGATCTTCCTGCTGACTTCAAAAACGGCGTGCGCTCAGCAAGGCTGCGCGGATACGGCGCAACCACAATGACCATGCTCGAAGACAAAACCGACGGTCTCGGAACCCTCGCCTTTTTGTACGCGCAGTACGGAAACGACGATCAAGTGGCTTACGTAGCTGAATACAGCACAGACGGCGGCGGATCGTGGACACAGATTGGAGAAGAATTCACAGGTGGACCCGACCCCGCCACTTTCAGCGAAGATGTAAACGTGAGTGGAAACGTTCGCGTTCGATTCGTGACAGTAAGTGACGAAGGATCCGACAACCGCAGGTTGAACATCGACGATATCCTGATGACAGGATTTGAATCCGTTGCCCCTTCGATTTCTGCAAATCCTGTAGAAATTACAGGCTTGAACTATGTGGAAAACGAAGGACCATCGGCGGCACAGAGTTACGTGATATCAGCACAGAACCTTTCGGATCTGACCGGCCAAATCAATGTTACTGCTCCCGCTTCTTTCGAAATTTCCTTTGACGGAAGTGACTGGAGTGACGCCCTGACCGTGAATTTTGCAGATGCCGGCGAAGACCTCGACAACAACGAAATCTTCGTGCGCCTAGCAGGAGGACTCATTCCCGGCGATTACACCGGAGCCGTTACTCACACAGGCGCAGGTGCCGAGGCTTCCGTAAATGTTTCGGGTATCGTAGATATATCAGTTTCCGCCGACAACAGCGATTTCAACAGAAACATCACCACCTACCCCAACCCGACCACAGATGTGGTGAACGTGAAAGTAGCAGGATTGGGTGAAGGTCAATTCAACTTTTCTCTCTTCGACATCGCGGGAAAACTCGTGAAGCAAGAGCGTTTGAACATCATCGAAAACGGGGTGTACCAAATCAACCTGTCCGAGCTGCAACGCGGAGTGTACCTCCTCAATGTAACCGGCAATGATTCAGTCGCCACCGTTCGTGTGGTGAAGAACTGATCAACCCATTTTCTTTAATTGGCAAGAAGCAGTCCCACAAGGGGCTGCTTTTTTTATGACCACAATTTTGTGATTACGGTTACCACAATTATTGTGTGCGAGATTTGAATATTTGTATCAATTCTAAATTGCCTTGCACGATTCAGCGCATCTGCGATCCTTTGATTTCAAATTATCCAAAATCGACCTTCTCAAGTATAGATGCTCCAAGATCAAAAAAACCGGAATATATAGCCCCCGTTTATTCATCACTTATGGTCAATAAATGATCATTTTTAAAAAAAGAAAACAGCTCGAAAAGATCCGGCTCTGAATCCAAATATCAGGTTTGTAGGAAAAAAGCATAAATAGGTTCCGCAACCGCATGAATCATAGACAATCACAAGAGTCTGAGTTATCGTCATGCATTTCTTGCCAAATCAAACACCGAATACCGTGAAATCACCCTGCGCAACACCGTGATTTCCAACTTTGAAAATGGTCATTTTTAAGTACTTTTAATTTCTGAAACAAGAATTCGCCAACCAATTCTTGAATTCGCTAACCAACCTCAAAATAATTAAAATGGCTCCCCATGAAATTTCTGCATTCAAAACTTTGGCTATAAACCTCGGCGCAATATTCGCCATCACGGACTCAGAACTCAAAGAAGTGAAATTTGCGAAGTGGATTGACCTCAAGAGAAATTGCAGGAAAATTGCACATATCGGAAAACACCGTCAAGAACCACCGCAAACGTTTGAAGAAAAAACTGGACTTCAATGACCCCACTGCATATAGAGGATTTCTAAAATGGGTGTCGCTTCAGGATGAATCACGACGAAAAATTGCCTGACAAAGGGCCGTGAATGAGCGTCACGAAAAATCAACTTTTTCTTACAAAAGGTCGGAAAGATCTTTAACCCCTGCGGGGCGCTCAGTGGTAAATCCCTCCCCGTATTCCACATTGATGAGGCGACCGTACTCACGGGCGCGCGATTTCAATCCGTCCATAAAAGCGGGAGTGGAAATGGGTGTGACTTCCTCTTCCTTTTGAGGTTCGCCGGTGTAAAATTGGGTTTTGTAAGCCTGTATCGCTTCCATCTTTTGCTCGAAGCTGTCTGATATATCTACAATGAAGTCGGGCTCGATGCGGCGGTCCTGGATGATGTGGTACACAGCGCGGGGGCGCCAGGCCGATTGGGTCTGCCCTCTATCAGAAGTTTCAATGGCCTTGAGCCCGCTGAGAAAACAGGCATCGCTGACCAATTCGGAGGCTTTGCCGTGGTCAGGGTGGCGATCGCGAATGGCATTGGTGATGACTATTTCGGGTCGGTACTTTCTGATAAAGGGCAGAATGGCCATTTGCTGATCGCGGGTATTGGCCAAAAAGCCGTCGGGAAGGAGCGCATTATCCCGGGCACTCAGTCCCATGATTTTTGCTGCGGCCGTGGCTTCCTCGGCGCGGGTTTCGGCAGTGCCGCGGGTGCCGAGTTCGCCCCGCGTAAGGTCCAATGCGACCACTTTTTTACCCTGAGCAACAGCGGAAATAATGGTACCTCCGCAACTGAGCTCGGCGTCGTCGGGATGGGCTGTGATGACGAGGATATCTACCTTCATGGCTTGAGAAATTTTTGCAGTTCGATATAAAATTTTTGGGTGGGAAAGCCCATGACATTGTAAAATGAGCCTTCGATGCGCTCGATCCCCACGTAGCCAATCCATTCCTGAATGCCGTATGCCCCGGCCTTGTCGAAGGGCTTGAAGCGCTCTACGTAATGAGCGATATCTTCGCGATCAACTTCGCCGAAGTACACCTTGGTGGTATCGTGAAAAACGTGCTGCCGATCCGCCGTGAGCAGCGATACCCCGGTGATTACCTCGTGCATGCGCCCGCTAAGGGTGTGAATCATTTCCACTGCTTCCACGGCAGATTGGGGCTTATTGAAGACACGGTCTCCGAGCCAAACGATGGTGTCGGCAGTGACGATGAGCTCATCCGGTTTTATTTCCGAAAGGAAGGCCTCGCCCTTGATTCGCGCCAGAAATTCGGCGATCTCGGCGTGTTGCAATTTTTCCGAAAAGGACTCATCGGTGTCTTTGGTGCGCACCTCGAAGGGAATTTCGAGGCCTTTCAGCAACTCGTGGCGGCGCGGCGATTTCGAAGCCAGAATGAGTTTGTACGGGTCGAGGTCAATCAAAGGCAGGGGTGTAATAGACGTAATAATGTAGAATACTGTAGATCAATCCGCCGAGCATAGCCACCTTAAGCGCATTGCCTGCTTTCACAAAATCGGGGCGCCTTACGGCAAAGTGGTTGAACCAAAGGCTGATTGCCAACGGAAGTACCACGGCCAGCAAGAGGTAGACGAGTGAATAAATATCGCTCACCACCAACTGCTGCAGCACAATGAGGCCCACGATCGTGGCAACGATCAAAACGCCGGTGATACGCTTGGAATTCTTGATGCCGTATACCAAAGGTATGGTCCTGGCGCCGATGCGCATATCGCCTTTCACATCGGCCATATCTTTTTGAATTTCGCGGATCAGGTTGAGGGCAAAGGCAAACGTCGCATATCCAAAAATGAAGTAAAACATGTATTTGAAGTATACCGAGGGATCTTCGCCGGGGCGGGTGATTTTAAAATACTGCGCCACCTCAGCTCCATACTCACGAATGAGTAGCGGGATTTCATAAATGCCCACCAAGATGGGAACCAAAGCGGCGAGCAGGGCGACCATTACATTGCCGATGATAAGCTCGCGCTTAAACTGAACGCTGTAAAACCAAAGAGAACCGGCCGCGAAGAAGTGGATAATACTAAGCTTCCAAATTCCCACACTCCATGAAATATAAAAAGCAATAGCAAGTCCAAACAGGTTGAATATCTGATGTACGGCCATCGCCACGCGCCTTTTCACTTGCACCCCTACAATAATATCGCGGGGTCGGTTGATGCGGTCGGTGCGCTGGTCGAAGTAGTCGTTGATCACATTGCCGGCCGCGGCAATGAGAACTGTGGCGAGGATGAGGAGAAAGAATTTATCGGCGGGGAGCTGCAGTTCGTACCCGTTCACTTCCACGAACGGCCGCAATACGTAGTACATCATCAGCCACATTGTCAAGGCGATGATGGCAAGGTTGAGCGGCCTTGTAAGTCGAATCAGGTTGAGCAGCGTAGCCATAATTTACCATATCAGAGCGTCGTCGCCAAACCATTTGTGCTGGGCGCGAAGTGTTTGTTCAATCACGTCTCTCACACATCCTCGCCCCCCTTTTTTTCGGGACACGTAGTGACAAATGCGTTTCACTTCTTCGCCCGCATCGGCAGGACAGGTCGACACGCCCGTGCGCGAAAGTACGGCATAGTCGGGAATGTCGTCGCCCATGTAGAGAATCTCTTCGTCAGATATTCCCTGATCATCAATAAACTTCTCATAAACAGATAGTTTATTACTGCTTTGAAGAAATACATGTTTTACCCCGAGGTGGCGGAGGCTTTCAGCCACCGACATCGAGTTGCTGCCCGTGATAATGGCCACGCGAAAGCCACGCTTAATGGCGTATTGCAGGGCATAGGCGTCTTTCGCGCTCAGGCTGCGCAGCAACTGTCCGTCGGGCATGACGGTAACCATGCCGTCGGTAAATACGCCGTCCACATCAAAAATCAGCGTGGTGATTCCCGGAAGCCGCTGCTTATAACTTTTCGTCGTGTTCGCTCCGCTCATAGATTTCTCTGGTCAGAATGTCGTAAATTTTTCGAAGGCTCGATCCTTCTTTCAGCAGTGCCTGATGCGACTTAATAGTCTCCAAATCGCCGCGCTTAGCGGGGCCCGTCTGCGACTCAGCTGCCGTTTGCATCAGCAATTTATTAGCCGTTTCGAGCACCAGTGGGTGAAGGATTGTGCGGTCTATTTCGGCCTCTTCGAGCAGCTCCTCGGCGTACTCGAACATCAGGTTGGCAAAATTATTCGCAAATACCGCGGCGAGGTGAAGGGCTTTTCGCTGCTCACTATTGAGCAGGTGCACCTTTCGGGAAATGCGTTCCGCGAGCACACCGAGTGCATTTACATCTTCGTCGTTTTCGGCCTCGATGCAGAAAGGCACATTTTCCCAAACCACTTTTTTATCGAAAGAGAAACTCTGGAGCGGGTAAAAAACGCCCCTGCGAAAGTAACTCGGAATCACATTCATGGGCACAGCACCCGAAGTGTGCACTACCAACGCCTTATTGTCTTCGGAGAGCTGTCGGGCCACTTTGCCCACCGCGTCGTCAGATACCGCCAGCACAATAAGGTCGGCATTGATCCGTCCATCGATTTTGGCCATGTAATTGATGCCGAGCTTTTGTGCCAGGGCTTCTGCCTCTTCACGATCTCTTCCGTAAAGCGATACCACTTCAAGGCCCCTGTTTTGAAACTCAACACCGAGGTGATGGGCCACGCGGCCCGCTCCTATCAGAGATATCGTCTTGATCGCGCTCATGCCTTTTTCAATTTTCTTGATTGCTTTATCCTGTGCCGCACCGCCATCATGGTTCCGAGGAACATCACGATGCAACCGACCCACAAGATATTAATCATTGGGAATTGAATGGCCTGCATCACGATAAACTCTTTCCTTCGGCTGTAATGCTCTGCTACACTGAACTCGTGTTTTCCCGTAAGGGGATCGATTTTGATAAATGAAACCTGCAGCCCCGTTTCGTCTTCAATCACAGGATCGGGAATGTGCATCACCGAATCGCGGAGGATGTAGAGCGGCTCCACTTCGTAGGTCTCACCGCGATCGTCGCGAATGCCGACTATGGCGCGAACAGCGAGGTCGTTCTCGCCCACCATGTATTCCACCCGCTGCTCGGGGCGTACCACGGCGAGTCCGTTAAGGCGGAGCATTGTGGAGCCCACAAAGGCCGTGTCGCCGACGGCGAGCTTCAGGGTATCGGCCGAGCGGAAACCCGCATCGTTTGAGTCTGCTTCGAGTTCGGCCCAGCGCACGTGGGTGTATATGTCGCGGTCGAGGTAGTTCTTGGTGGCGGGCTCGGCCACATTGCCAAATTCGGGGTTGAGCTGAATGCGCGGACGGAGGGTGAAAAGCTGCTCGCCGGGCTTAAACTGTGACCACCGCGGAACGGCGTCGATGTCTATTTCACGCGGGTCTTCCACCAAAGTCCACTTTTTCTGATCGGCTACAAAATCGGGACCGGGAGTATGGTCCTCATTTGCCGAGAATACCGCTCCTCGGGCGATGGCCAGATCACCGGCCTTGAAAGTCTTGGGCGCTTTGTCGAAGTAGTGCACATTGTAGTACACGTTCACGCCTTCCTTTTCTTTGTCCTCGTAGCTCACGAAATAGCGACCCATGGGCACAGTATCGTTCTTGAAGAGGAGGATGTCTTCATTGTTTTTAAACTCCTCGTTGAGGCGCTCAATATCAAAGCGGCTGGCATTTTCCGAAATCTTGTCACTGCGAGAAGTGGATATCAAAGCCCCGAGCAATACCAGCGCAAATCCGATGTGGGCCACCGAAGCTCCCGCCGCATCAAATTTGCCTCTGAGCACGCGAATCAGATAATCCATGTTGGCAAATACGGCAAACAATGTGGTGAAAAGCAAAATGAGCAGCGGAATCTCATTGCTCTTGTACTCCATGGCATATCCGGAAACGGCAGTAACGGCGAGCGCGAGGAAAAAAGCGAGGCTGATCTTTCTTAGGAAAGTGCCGATTTGATTTTTTCCAAAGCGCAAAAACTGCCCTGTGGCAATGAGGAAGGTCACGATAAACGCAAAGGGTATTTGCCACTTGTTGAAGTGACTGATCACATCGCTGTGGGGCGCCAACTTTCCTTCGGCGAGCGCCCTGAACCCGTCGATTCCTGTGAGGGAATGGATATCGAGCAACGGGCCACGGAAGGGCTCGGCAAGGATATTCCAAATGGGTTTGGAAGTTTCGAGGGCTATTTGGGCTGCGGATAGCAGCAGCACCAATGATCCGATAAAAATCCAAAACTCGCGGCTCCAGAGGGGCTCTTCCTGCTCAGGCTTCGGAAACACGCGCTGGTAGGACACCACCATCATCGCCACAGACATTCCTAAGAACGCCACCATCGCAGCCACGGGTTGTGTAAAGACGGCGCCCGCCGCGAGCAAGACTGCACTTGCCAGCGTGAAAATAACTTTGAGCCTGCGGTCGTAAAGAATTAGAAAGGTAGAGACAAAAATGATGCTCATCAGGATGGTCAGGTGCTGCAGCATCAAGCCGTTATCGGTAAAGGAATGTACCGAAGAGTCGCCGAGCACCCCGCTGTGCACGAGGAAAGAGGCGTACATCACCATTACATACGCTGTGAGGGTAAGGAAAATCGCAGTGTAGAGCGACCTGTTCTTACGGATGTTGACCACCATAACATGGGCTGCCGCGACGATCATAATCCACGGGATGAGGCTCGCATTCTCCACGGGATCCCAGGCCCAGAAACCTCCAAAGCTCAGTGCCTCATATGCCCAGGCACCACCCATCAAAATTCCGATTCCGAGGATGGACACAGAGAAGAATGCCCACGGAATAGCAGGGCGAATCCACTCGCGCAATTTACCGCTCCAAAGGCCCGCAATGGCGAAGGCAAAGGGAATGATCACCGATGCGTAGCCGAGAAACAAAGTGGGCGGGTGGATGGTCATCCAGTAATTTTGCAGCAGCGGATTGAGTCCGCGGCCATCTTGAAATGAAGGAATGCGCTCGAGGTAGTCGGGCATATTGGTCCACGGCAGACCTATATTCTCGGGGAGCTCGCGGATGAGGGTGAACGGACTGTTGCCGATTTGAATGTCAAAAATAAAGACCCCCAGAATCATACTTCCGAGCAGGGCCTGCATGACGGCCACCACGGTTACGGTCATGTTCTCCCACTTGCCGGCGCTGTGAATGAGGATGTTTCCCAAAATCATGTGCCAAAAGCTCCACAGGAGAAAACTGCCCTCCTGACCTTCCCAAAAACACGAGAAGATGTAGCGCATGGGCATTTCGCTGTTGGCGTGCTTCCAGACATAATCGTATTCGAAGTACTGGTTGAACAGCATGTAAAAGAGAGTGGCTGCGGCTCCGAACACGGCGATGGAATGTATCCTGAAAAACCAACGTCCTGTGATGCGCAGCTCATCGCTATTGCGGTAGTGAGCAAGCACATAAGACACAGCCGCCATGACGGCGGCCGTAAATGAAACTGCGAGCAACGTATTTCCAAGGTCGCCCCAGAGTGTGCGTTCGCCGATATACTCTATCATCTATTGTAGGAATTTTCGGCGCTTTCGATGTATTCGAACTTCTGCTCTTCTTTGTATTTCGAAGGGCACTTCATGAGCATATCTCCGGCGTGAAATTCATCGCCTTCGGCTTTTCCGATGAGCACGAGGCTCTCCGAGCGCTCAAAATCCTGCGGCTTACTTTTGTTGAGCCACACGGTGCGCTTTTCGCCTTTGTTATCGATCATGGTAAACCCCGTAAGGTTCGGGTTAACCTCCGGCTCGTAGATGATTTCAGCACTGCGATCGAGGGTTCCCACCACGTGGTATTCCTTTTCGGGATTTTCAAATGCTTCCGCAAAATCGGCATAGCTGCTCGAATCGCTTACGGAGGCGATCATGAAGGCACCTGCCAGGGCGATCATGATGATCATTATAATGTGAGACCTTTTCATTTTTGAATTTTCTCTTGTTGTTCAAGTTTTCTCAACCTTCGGTCGAGTAAAATCAAATATACCAGCAACACTACTATCAACACCACTACAACAGTGAAAACAACGTTGAATTTGCCGCTCTCAAGCATTACCTCATCCAGTGCATTGCCTTGGGCAATTGACCTGTACGGGTAGAATGCAACGGCTGAGAATAAGACAAAAAAACGGGTGAGTTGTTTAAGCATATTCTCGCAGTGTTCGCTTGTAGTCTATGGCCGACATTCGGTTTCTCAATTGCATGATCCACAATGCTATTCCCATCCATCCAATGACTGCGGGGTAAAAAATCATCCGCATGTTATCATCCAGATCGTACTGACTGAAAGCGGGGTTGCCGCCCACACCCGGGTGAAGGGAGTCCGTCATTCGCGGCAGCACCATGATAAACAGCATCATCATTACGTATGCAAAGATATTGTATACAGCGCCCAATCGGGCGGCCTTTTCAGAATCGTTAACAGAAGATTTGAGCACGAAATAAGCGAGGTACACCAGGACCCCGAGTGCGGCGCCGTTGAGGCGCGGATCGCTCACCCACCAGGCACCCCAGGTAAACCGGGCCCAAACTGAACCCGTGAGCAGCCCTATTGTAGCAAATACAAGCCCCACCCCGGCGGCGTTGCCCGCAAACAAATCGTACTTGAAATTTGAGTTTCTAAGATAAAGAATACTATAGGCCAATGACATCGTCATCAAGAGCATCATGGAAAACCAGCTTGGAACGTGAAAAAACAGGTTCCTGATGGTCTCGTTCAAAATGCTCTGATTCGGAAAAGTGAACCAAGCGGCTTCCTCAGTTTCCATCGGCCGAAGGCAGGACGATTCGCTCTTGTCTTTTTCCGGAAGGGAAAGCACCACGGTCAGATCTTTTTGCATCAATGCGCTCTCGAGCATCATGGTGCCATCAGTTCCATTGTTGACATAGAGGTCAAAAAATGCTTCCTCGACCTTTTCGGGAATACTAAAGGTCATCCGCAACCGAAGGTCGTCGAGGATGACGAGCTCGTAGGGGCAGATAACTGCACTGCCATTGGAAAGCCAGACCTGCAGGTCATCCTCTGCTTCAGAAAAATGGGTGTTGTAGCCCTGAACAGTCACCGAATTCACACCGTAAGCAACCCTGTCGGGACCAACGGAGGTAATGCCTGGTGCGAGCGGCGCATTAAGACCGATAATGACGGTGGTGAGTACCAACAAAGCGGAAAGAATTTTCCACCAATTTCGGGCCATATCAGGGGTTCATTTGAGTCTTTCAGTAGAATCAGGTGGCTGATCAAGAAGGCTCGTTATCAAGGCGCACGAAATTTTGATAAACAAGAAGTTGACTAAAGTCAATGACTGTTTTCAAAACAAGTGCAACGCCGATCACAGATCAAGCCGGCGGCATGAGAACGGGCTTTCTTGACGGTCACCCATTATTCGCGCCAAAGGTACGGAAATAAAATATAGCTCAAGGCCAAAGAGAGCACTGCCACAGCCCCAAGCTGCAGGGCATAGACCCCGTTTACACTCCAGGCGATGCCGTCGAGGGCGTTTTTGGAAAACCGAATGAGGATGAGCAAATAAGGAAGGATGACGGGCAGTCCGAGAATGGCCATAAGCCCGAGGTTGTTGTCGGTGTGGGAGGCCAGTGCTGCCACAAGGGTGAGGATAAGGCCCAGGCCGAGCCCTCCTAGGGCCAGAGCCGTGACCACACCGAGCACGTCGGCATCCTGCAGCGGTGAGGTGCCGAGCGTGAGGGCGTAGAAAGCAAAGCTCGAAAACACCATAACCATTAGCAGCAGGGCATTGTAAATCATCTTGCCGAGCACCACGGCTTCGGGCCGGGCGAGGGTAAAGAGGTAGAGGCGACGGCCGGTGTTCTCGGAAGCGAAGCTCCGCGCGGCGGCGTTGAATGCGGAAAACAGGACAATGATCCAAAAAAGCGCATTCCACGTAGGGACATCCACAATTTCGCGAAAGCCGAGGTAAGCCACAAAAACCGAAGACAAAACGTAGAGA
>JAIVHQ010000026.1:0-1037 GCA_020200995.1 Flavobacteriales bacterium | reverse complement strand
GTAAAGATAGGCCTTTAAAACCTGTGGAGACTAAAAACGTCCGAACACAATCATATCCATAAATTGTTCAAAACCCTCGGTCATTTCTTTAAAAACTTCTACATTCGTGAATAAGAAAACAGATGATAAAATGACAGGCCAAATCACTTCTGCCCCTACGCGACCGACAACTTGTGAGCTTTGCACAGCACACCACCGTTCGCTTTTCGGATCGCTTGGCAAAGAAGACATGGAGCGTTTAGAGAGTGGAAGAACCTGCACCAAATACAAAAAGGGTCAAGTTTTGTTTCACGAGGGTACGAGGCCCCTGGGTGTGTTTTGTGTCAATTCAGGAAGAATTAAGGTGTACCGCGTGGGAATGGACGGTAAAGAACAAATAACCCGAATTTCTGCGTCAGGTGACCTTTTGGGATACAAAGCTTTGCTTTCCGAAAACCACTACGCGCAAACCGCTGAAGCCCTTGATGACTGCATCATTTGCTTCGTGGCCAAAGAGGATTTCGTGTCACTAATTCGCCCTGACACCCAATTCTACATGGACCTTCTGAAAACTGTCTGCGATGAAAATACGCAGATGGCCGAACAAATGACCCGAATGGCCCAGCAAAGCGTGCGTCAGCGCCTGGCGCTGACGCTCGTGATGCTAAAAGAAACGTATGGCATCGAACACGAAACCGAAGGTGAAATAGAAATCAACCTCACCCGCGAAGACCTCGCCAACATCGTCGGCACTGCCACTGAAAGCCTGATCAGGCTCCTGAACGGCTTTAAGAAGGACAACCTAATTGAAACCAAAGGCCGAAAAATTCGCGTACTGGACGCAGACGGGCTGATTGCCGCTTCTAAAGTCTGAGGTAAATTCGGGTTTCGCCGCATCATTTATGAGCGAAAACACATCAAAATTTCCACTTTTTGCATAAAGTTGCCGCGTCGTCTCGAGTGTGGAAAATTTGCATTAATTAAATGGAAGCGAATGATGTTTAAATTCTTGGTCAGGTCCAGTGAAGCCTGCATTGTGCTTAGAGTTTGTCCTTTTC
>JAIVHQ010000378.1:1701-4165 GCA_020200995.1 Flavobacteriales bacterium | reverse complement strand
GGCGTGGGCGAAATCACCGGAGGCTCCCAACGCGAGGAGCGCCTCGATGTTCTGGCGCGCCGCTGCAAGGAGATGGGAATCGAAGAGGAGCACGTGTGGTGGTACCTCGAGACACGGAAGTTTGGCACCTGCAAGCATGCCGGCTTCGGCCTCGGATTTGAGCGCCTTGTGATGTTTGTGACGGGGATGACCAATATTCGGGATGTTATTCCTTTTCCCAGGGCTCCGCTGAACTGTGAGTTCTAAGTGGCTGTCCGGAAAGCCCATTCTCGGCGTTGCACTTGTCTTGAAAACAGTCATTGACGTAAGTCAACTCCTTGTTTTCATTCCTGCGTGCGCCTTGATAATGAACTTTCCGATCCAGCCACTTTAGTTTAATGACAGACTCTAAATAATGGCTGTCTGCAGAGTCCGCTACCATGCTTTTGACTTGGTCTTCGATCTGCCTTCCACTTGTTTTAGAAGTGACTCATCCCGCCGCGGCGGGAATCCTTGTTTTTTAGAACTGCGTGCGCCCATGCCTTTGGCTTGGTCCTGAGAGTTGCTTATCGAACTTTATGATCCGGGCACTCGAGTTTAATGGCAGAGCTCTTGAGGGATTTATGTTGCTGTAAATAAATTTAATATGAAAAAAACCATGCAAATTGAAAGTCAGACTTTCAATTTGCATGGTTTTTTCTGTATATTTGTGATTAGTAAGTAATCGAATGAGCAGAGTAGCCTACATTTCCAGAGAGATTCGAAACCGGGTGGCGCATTACATGGAGATTTTCCCGGCGATTGCCATTCTCGGGCCACGCCAATGCGGAAAATCTACCCTGATCAAAGAGATGATCAAAGGGTTGGATGAAGCAATCTACCTTGATCTTCAAAACCCCGATGATGCAGTCAAGCTCGCTCAGCCGGGTCTATTTTTTGAAAGCAACGCTGACCGAACGATATGCCTCGATGAAATTCAGCTCATGCCGGAGCTCTTTTCTCTTTTACGCAGTGTAATCGACAAAGACCGCCGCAATGGCCGCTTCGTGTTGCTCGGCTCGGCTTCCCGCGACCTGCAGCAATCTTCTGAAACCCTTGCCGGCAGGATTGGCTTCATAAACCTCACGCCCTTCACGGCTTTTGAGTTAAAGTCTGAGCCCGGGTATGATCTGAATACTTTTTGGCTGCGCGGCGGCTTTCCCGATAGTTTTCTCGCACGAACGGATGAGGACAGCGCCATTTGGCGCGAGCAATTTATCAGCACATTCATCGAGCGCGACATCCCGCAATTGGGTTTTCAAATTCCCGCGTTGCAATTGCGCAGGTTCATCACCATGTGCGCGCACAGCCACGGACAGCTCATCAACCTGAGCAAGCTCGCCGATTCCATGGCGGTAAGTCACCCCACCATTCGCAAGTACATCGATTTGCTCGAGCAAACGTTCATCCTGCGCACCCTGGAGCCTTTCGAGGTAAACGTAAAAAAGCGCCTGGTCAAAGCGCCGAAAGTCTTTGTGCGCGACAGCGGATTGCTCCATCAGCTCCTGTCCATCGCAGATTTCAACGGCCTTTTGGGGCATCCGATTTTCGGATCATCGTGGGAGGGAATGGTGATCGAAAATATTCTGGCGCATGCAAGCGGGTGGAAGCCCTACTTATTTCGCACGGCTACCGGCGATGAACTCGATTTGATTTTGGAAAAAGGCACCATGCGCATTGCTGTTGAATGCAAAGCGTCCACTGCTCCTAAATTTACCAAAGGATTTTGGCGGGCCATCGAGCTTGTCGCGCCGCAAATGACATATGTAGTCGCGCCTATCACGGGCGAGGGTTATGCCCTTAGGGAGGATGTCAGGGTGGTGGGTTTGGATGAGGTGCTACGTATAATCTGAAGGTTCAGTGAGCAGTATTTAGAAAGATCTCAGGGAATTTGATTTGCTTTATGAAATCTTAAAGTCTGAGCACCTTGTGATGTTTGTGACGGAAGTAACCTATATCCACGATATGCTTCACTTTCTGCTGGCGCTCATGAACCTCGGATTTAGGAGTAAAGCATTCTGTGTATATTTTCCGTATTCAGTTATATACAAGCATATTAGAAGTTTAAATTCGAAACGTAATTTAGTCTGTTAGTTCGTTGAGGTTGGACTAAATTGCAAGTTAGGACTGAAAGTTTTCTATTTAATTTTTTCAAATCGGGATGTTCTGACCGATTAACTGGATAGTTCCATCATTCGATTCAAATCCGTAGGATAAAATCAGATCTCCTGTTTCATCCAATTCCAAGTTGTATATTCCTTGACGCTGTTCAGTATTACCCATATCGTCATAGCTTAAAAAAACACTGAATTCTTTAGAGTTAATAAGAAAAAACCCTTCGAAATAAAGCGCGTCATCTAAGTCTGGCGCGTCTATTTCCAACGTATTTTCGTCGGGAAATGTGATGAGAAAACCTTCCACTTCATATCCAACATTATCCACATAG
>JAIVHQ010000378.1:0-1497 GCA_020200995.1 Flavobacteriales bacterium | reverse complement strand
GGCACATCGTCAAAACTTCCTTCGCTGATGGTTATAGAATTGCTTTCGTTCTCTGTTTGGGTGGCTATGAACGAGAATGTTCCCGCGATGCGCTGGGTGGATTCGTTAAAGTTGCTGATCGTGATCACCCCTGTCGCTCCGGCTGAAGTGTTGAATGTCGTAGTATTTCCGCTGAATACTTGCTCGAATGAGGCTGTATTAGAGGAATTCCCACCTAAGGTGTAATCTAAGGGGCCATTGAAGTCGGAAATGACAAAAAAGAACTTTCTCCCGTCGGAAGCCGTGGCGCGGATCGTGAATTCACCCGTGGTCCTGTATCGGGCCCATGCATCGTCAGATGAGAAACTATTTTCACCTACCGAAGCCGCCATATTGCCGCTCGGCGCTGTACCCCCTCCAGAGCCGGAGGGGCCTGAATCATCGTCATTATTACAAGATGAAAGCACTGCAATTGAAAAGAACAGGAGGAGAAATGAACGGCTTACTGTTTTCATGTTAAAAGTATTAGGGCTGCGAAGTTAGAATTTTTTTTCACTTTGGTGACCTGTCATTGCTCGAATTGCTTTCGCTTACATTACACTCAGTGGGACGAGCTCAGGGTTGGTGGGATTGGAAGAGGTAGTGAGTGAATTTTGACATTTGGTCGAAGGCATTCAAAAGCCGGGAATGCCCGGCGTAAATAGTTTTTTCAATTTACTGATTCCCTGCCTCCGCATACTTCAACCCGGCCACCTGCTTGGAGGCTACCGTTTGGGAGCTTTCCGCTTCTTCACCTCTTGTAAAAAATATAATCCGTAACCAACGGCTCAAGCCCGCACCGCTTCAATTCCGTTGCAATCTGCCCCCGGTGGTAGGTCGAGTGATTAACGATGTGAAAAAGCACATCCCGAACGGAGTTCTGAAAACGCTGCCCTTTGCTGTTTTGGTACGAAACCGAAGCGTTCAAATCTGTCGCTTCAAGGATGGTCAGTGTCCTGTCGAAGTTTGACTTATCGATGCGCTGAAGTTCGCCGACGGGGTGAATTTCCCAAACCCCGAACAAAGTCTCCTCGCGTTGAATCCTGCCATTCCATATTTGGTGGGCATTGATGATGTGGTTGAACAAGGTCACTGCTTTTTCCGATGATGTGTCGGAATGCGCGAGAAATACATCGCCCAATTTTTGGTTGAAGTGATGGCTGTATTCAAAAAGTTGTTTGAAAAACGGTTTCATGCTTGGGTTGATTCAGGTTCGGAGTTTGCCTTCTTTTTCACAAGCGCTACTCAAGGGTTGAATTGGTCAAATTGGTTTTCATCAAATAGCTCACCCCCGTTCCACCAAAATATTCCCCGAAATCTTCTCCGACACATACTCTTCCTTCCCCGCTACCCGCAGGCGCATGGAGCCGTCAAAATCGAGAACTTCCAAGACCTCAATCGCGCTGCCCAGAATGAGGTTGTGGCGGTCTAGGTGGTCGAGCAGGTCTTTGCCGTCGTGCCTCACGGCGTCGATGGTGC
>JAIVHQ010000166.1 GCA_020200995.1 Flavobacteriales bacterium | reverse complement strand
CTACCGAGTAGAGTATGACGCACATATCAAGAGCCTGAAAGAGGGCGAGCTCCCGCGCCTTCCGGATCCCGACAAGGTTCGCATCAGGGTTTATTCCACGCAAAGTACCCACAAAACGCTAAGCAGTTTTCGGCAGGGTTCCATGATTCACATTTGGGATGAAGACTTTCGCCGAAAGAGCGAAAACACTTTTTTAGAGTCGTACATGACGCATACCTCCACCTCACCAAACTACCAGATGCTGGCCTCCCTCGACGCGGGCCGCAGGCAGGTGCAATTCGAAGGGTACGAACTCGTGGAGAAAAGCATAGAGATGGCGATGGTGCTCAGGGCAAAAATCAATGACCACCCGAGGCTCAATAAGTACTTTGATGTGCTCACCGTCAGCGACTTTATTCCGAAAGCATACCGAAAGTCGGGCCTGTCGGAATACTACAACCCCAAGGATGGCTGGAACCGGATGGAAACTGCCTGGGAGCAGGATGAATTTGTATTGGATCCCACCAAAATCACTCTGCACATCGGTAAAACCGGTGTGGATGGTGATACCTTCAAGAATAAATACTTGATGGATAAATTCAATATCCAAATCAATAAAACTTCCCGAAATACGGTCTTATTTATGACCAATATCGGAACCACGCGGGGCAGTGTGACCTACCTGACCAATGCCCTGCTCAAAATCGTGGACGAACTGGACAGGGAATTACTTTCACTGAATACAAATGAGAAGAAGATTCGCGAAGAGCGCATCCATTCGCTGACCAAAGATTTTCCGCCGCTGCCCGATTTCAGCTATTTCCACCATTCATTTCAGGCGGTACCAGGCGTTCCCGGCGGCAACATTCGGGATGCTTTTTTCCTGGCTTACAGTGAAGAAAACTATGAGTACATCCCGATTTCCGCATGCCTGCAGGCCATGGAAAGCGGGAGAACACTGGTGGCGTCATCGTTCATCATCCCCTACCCTCCGGGCTTTCCGGTGCTGGTGCCCGGGCAAGTGGTCAGCGAAGAAATCATACGGTTTCTCACCGCGCTCGACGTTTCTGAAATACACGGCTACCGCGCCGACCTCGGTCTGCGGATTTTTACAGAAAATGTGCTCGACCGCCAAAAAACAACATCTTCCATGGGAGCGCCCAGGAACAATTCAAACAAAAAATTAACCCATTAAAACCAAAAATCATGGCTACTAAAAAACCCACAACGCCCAAAGCGACGGGAACTCAAAATAGCAAGAACAAAGCTGCTTCGGTAACAGGAAAGGACAAAACGCGCATTCCCGTGAGGGGCGCTTCAGCAAATGCCCCGAAGGCGGCAACTGCGAAACCCAAAACCGCAAGTAAAAAAGCGACTCCCGCTGCCAAAACAGCTGCTGCTAAGGCTAAGCCTGCAAAGGCCAAACCTGTTGCTAAAAAGACAACTGCCAAACCATCTAAAGCGACTAAAACTGCAGCAAGTGCCAACGGAAAAGCAGCCCCAAGGAAAAAAGCAGAACTGAAAGGCGTTTCGGACATCCGCAGGTCTTTTCACAAAAATGAAGAGCCTCTGTACTTTATCAGCGCGACCAACTTTAACCTGCTGGGGGCCGATGAATGGATCAAGGGATTCAAATTCATCACCTACATCGAATGCTTTGACGGCTTGCATCCGAATGTATTTTCGCCCAAGCAGGAAATCCCCCACGATGATTTCGAGGGCATTGAAGACATCAACAATTATTTGCTCCAGCACCCCGAGGTTCAGGATTACCTGAAAACCCGATCTGTAAATGGCAAGGCGGGAAAAGCAATGTTTTTGATGTTCAATGAAGAAACCGAAAAACTCGCTGAGAAACTGGGGCTGGAAATCATGTTTCCAAAGGCAGAGATGAGAACCTTTCTGGACAATAAAATCAATACCAACCGCATTGCCGAAAAGGCCGGTGTGGCTTGTGTTCCCTACGTACTCTCCAAGGTGAATGATTATGCACACCTCAAGAAAGTTTCCAAAAAGCTCGGGGATTCGCTTGTGATTCAAACCCCCTTCGGCGATTCAGGACACACCACCTTTTTCATTTCCAATGAAGAAGAATACAACAAATACGCAGAGGAGATCGAGGCCGAAGATGAAGTAAAAATTATGAAGCGCATCCGCTGCAAAGGT
Source organism: Flavobacteriales bacterium (assembly GCA_020200995.1). Lineage (GTDB taxonomy): Bacteria > Bacteroidota > Bacteroidia > Flavobacteriales_D > Cryomorphaceae > T3Sed10-241. The sequence goes on along the minus strand of JAIVHQ010000166.1, from coordinate 332 downwards.
TCTGCCATTGAAGCCTGCGTAACCCGACACGGCACCATTGTGGCTCCGCTGATGACAGAGCTGGTAGGTTTCGAAGAGCTCACTCCCTACGAAGGCGGCTGGTGTGGAAATGAAATCTATCCAAACGCATTCACCCCCGAATTGCGCAAGAAAGCCATTGAGAGCACCCAACTTTTCGGAAATCAACTTCGGAAAGAAGGCTATAAAGGGTACTTTGAGCTGGACTTCTTGATCGATCAGGACAACGGCGAGATTTACCTCGGTGAACTCAACCCGAGGGTGACCGGCGCAAGCTCCATTACCAACCACGCTGTATTCGCCCTCGCCGATGC
>JAIVHQ010000165.1 GCA_020200995.1 Flavobacteriales bacterium | reverse complement strand
ACCCACGCACACCCGAAGCCCTGAAGGGCGCCGCAGCACAACTCATGACCCATCAACTCATCATATCATCACACACCCCACGCACGCCCCGAGCCCCGAAGGCCGCCACCGCACAACTCATAATTCATCCCACGCACACCCGAAACCCTGAAGGGCCCCACCGCACAACGCACACTTCATACCTCATACCTCATACCTAGTTCAACATGAACACAATAGATAGCCTCCTCCGCCACAACATCCGCGCGCTCACCCCCTACTCCAGCGCCCGCGACGACTTCAAAGGAGCCGCACGCATCCGCCTCGATGCCAATGAGAATCCCTACGACCGCGAAGGCCTCAACCGCTATCCCGATCCCTATCAAAGCGTTCTCAAAAAGCGAATTTCGGCAGTGAAGAGCGTACCTGCTGAAAACACCTTCCTCGGCAATGGCAGCGACGAAGTCATCGATTTGCTGATTCGCGCGTTCTGCCGGCCCGGCATTGACAAGGTGCTCACCTTCACCCCGACTTACGGGATGTACAAAGTGAGCGCAGCCATCAACGATGCGGAAGTAATTGAGGTACCGCTCACCGCCGATTTTCAACCCGATACCGATGCTGCGTGGAAGCACATGCGAGACAAAAATGTCAAGATTGCGTTTCTCTGTTCGCCGAACAATCCCACGGGCAACCTCATGGACAGCGCCCGCGTGATGGACTTGCTACAGCATTTTGGGGGCATCACCGTGATCGACGAGGCTTACATCGATTTTGCGGATGCGGAGAGTTGGAGCCAAAGACTCGAAGAATTTCCACGGCTCGTTGTACTCCAAACCCTCAGCAAGGCATACGGCCTGGCGGGCATTCGCCTCGGGATGGCCTTTGCATCGAAAGAAATGATCGCCGTGCTCAACCGCATCAAGCCTCCTTATAATGTGAACGCCCTCACACAAACGGAAGCCCTGAATCAATTGAAAGACCGCGGCTCTATGGTCAAGGAAGTCAAAAACCTTGTAAGGGAGCGACAAAAACTTTCGGAAATTTTGGCTTGCCTGCCGATCTTTACCACCATTCACCCGAGCGATGCCAACTTTTTGCTCGCGATTTCGCCCCGTGCTGATGAGATCTACGAGCGCCTTTCGGCAAAAGGTGTGCTGATCCGAAACCGCAGCAGCGTGCTCCCGGGTGCCTTACGCATCACTGTCGGAACGCCTGAAGAGAACGATCAATTAATTGCCATGCTTCGAAATTTTAAATCATGAAAAAAGTCTTATTTATTGACCGCGACGGTTGCATCGTCGCAGAGCCCGCCGACGAGCAGGTGGACAGTTTTGAGAAACTTCGATTTCTGCCCGGAGCGATCACAGCGCTGGCCAAATTGCGTCGGGAAACAGATTACCTCTTTGTGATGGTGACCAATCAGGACGGACTCGGCACGGCATCACACCCCGAAGAAAACTTTTGGCCTGTTCACAATTTCATCCTTCAAACCCTGAAAGACGAAGGGGTGGAATTTGACGAAATCCACATCGACCCGCACCGCCCGGAAGACAACCACCCCAACCGAAAGCCAGGCACGGGCATGCTCACCCACTTTATGAAAGGCGAATACGATTTGGCGAATAGCTATGTGATCGGCGATCGACCGAGCGATGTGGAGCTCGCCAAAAACTTGGAATGCAAGGCCATCCGAATCGGCGATAAAATTGATGGCGCAGAACTTTGCACCGAGGCTTGGAGCGACATCTACAAACACCTCACCGGACTTGGCCGAACAGCCACCGTGCGACGAAAAACAAGCGAAACCGACATCGCCGTTTCCATCAACCTCGACGGGAGTGGAATCAGTAAAATTAATACGGGATTGGGCTTCTACGACCACATGCTCGAACAGCTCTCGAAGCACGGCGGTATCGACCTCGATATTTCCGTAAAGGGCGATCTCCACATCGACGAGCACCACACGATTGAAGATACTGCGCTCGCCCTGGGGCAAGCGTTCAGAGAGGCGCTCGGCAGCAAAAAGGGCATGGCCCGTTACGGTTTTCTGCTGCCCATGGACGATGCGCTGGCACAGGTGGCCATCGACTTCGGGGGAAGGCCGTGGCTGGAATGGGACGCCGAATTCAAGCGAGAAAAAATCGGCGAGATGCCTACAGAGATGTTCATGCACTTTTTCAAAAGCTTTAGCGACGAAGCCCGCTGCAACCTCAACATCAAGGCAGAGGGCGAGAATGAGCACCACAAGATCGAAGCCATTTTCAAAGGCTGGGCCCGCGCCATCCGCATGGCCGTGGCCAAAACCGGCGGGGGCGAAATCCCCAGCACAAAAGGTACACTATGATCGCGATTGTAAAATATAAAGCGGGCAATGTGCGCAGCACCGTGACTGACGATCCGGCCCTGCTCCGCGCTGCAGATAAAGTCATCTTTCCGGGTGTGGGTGAGGCCGGCACTGCCATGACCCACCTCCGTGAAAAAGGGCTGGATGAAGTCCTCCGGAATTTAAAGCAGCCTTTCCTGGGCATTTGCCTCGGCATGCAGCTTATGTGCAGCCACAGCGAGGAAGGCGACACCGACTGTCTCGGCATTTTTCCCGAAAGGGTGAAGCGATTCCCGAAAGGTGAAAAGGTGCCCCACATGGGCTGGAATGAACTGGAAGGCCTGCGCAGCCATTTGATGGAGGGCATTGCGTCCGGCAGTGATGTATACTTTGTGCACAGCTATTTTGCGGAAACGGGACCCGACTGCATTGCCACCACGAGCTATGGCATTCCCTTCGCGGCGGCCATGGCCCAAGGAAATTATTTCGGGGTGCAGTTTCACCCTGAGAAGTCGGGGGAAGTGGGGCGCAAAATTCTCGCTAACTTTTTGAAACACTGAATTAAGAATTTTGGTAAACATGGATTAAATGTCATGTTTTTTGTATAATTTACTGGACATTTTGTATCTTTGAGTAAAATGAAATTATGAGCATTGCTGCCAACATCTATCAAAAAGTGAATCAGCTGCCTGAAGGCTTGGTATTCACCTACAAGGATGTGCTTACAGATCCGGGCAAATCGGAGGCTGTGATCAAATCGCTGAACCGCATGGTGAAGAAGGGTAGCCTTGAAAAGCTTGCAAAGGGGAGATTTTATCGGCCGGAGATTTCGGTTTTTGGCAAGCTGGGCCCTAATATGGATGAAGTGCTTAAAGACTTTCTGATTCGGGACGGAAAAAGGATAGGATATTACACCGGGGTCGGTATTTACAATCAACTGGGATTGACCACCCAGATGAGTGTCACCATCGAAATAGGATGCAGGGACTACAGACCGCGCACAAAGCGATCATACTACAGAATCAAATTCCTGAAACAGCCAAATGAGATTACCGAGGAGTCTATACCGCTATTGCAGCTGCTCGATGCCATTCGTGAAATAAACAAGATTCCCGATGCTTACCCAAAATTTGTGATCAAGAGAATGAGGTCTATTGTTAAAGACCTCAACCTGGCTGAAAAAGAAAGAATGGTTGCTTTGGCACTTCAATATGCACCGCGCACTCGCGCAATTTTAGGCGCTATTCTGGACAGCATTGAGAATGGAAACCTTACCGAACCATTGCTGAAAAGTTTAAATCCGGCGACAACCTATAACGTGTACGATGCGCATAAAGCTCTGAATAACTGTGATAAGTGGAAAATAGTTTAAATCTCTCTCCTAAAAGCAAAGTCCAATAATGAGAATCATCCCCGCCATAGACCTCATCGACGGCAAGTGTGTGCGCCTTACCCAAGGCGATTACAGCACCAAGAAAGTGTACAACGAAGACCCGCTCGAAGTGGCAAAATCATTCGCGGATGCGGGCATTGGCTACCTGCACCTCGTGGACCTCGACGGGGCACGCACGGGCAGCGTGGTGAATTGGAAGGTGCTGGAACAGCTTTCCGCAAAAACGCCTTTGCGCATCGACTTCGGCGGTGGGATCAAAACGGCAGACGACCTGCGCATCGTTTTTGAGTGCGGGGCAGTGCAGGCCACAGCGGGGAGCATCGCAGTGAAAGACCGCGACGAGGTGGCCCGCTGGATCGGCATTTACGGAAGCGAGAAAATCATCATCGGACTCGACGTGAAGGAGGGCAAGATCGCCACGGCGGGCTGGAGGGAAACCTCAGAAGAGGAGGTATCGGGATTCCTCGATTTTTACCTGAGTGCCGGGGCGCGCTACACGGTGAGCACCGATGTGGCGAAGGACGGTATGATGCAGGGACCTGCCTTTAAATGGTACGACGGGCTGATGCGCGACTACCCTGGCCTGAAAGTGGTGGCAAGCGGCGGCATACGCGGCATGGACGACCTGCTGCACCTGCGTGAAGCCGGCCTCGACGGGGCCATCATCGGGAAGGCGATTTACGAAGGGGCCGTGACACTTAAAGAACTCTCAAAACTATGCTGAAAAAACGCATCATACCCTGCCTGGAC
>JAIVHQ010000237.1 GCA_020200995.1 Flavobacteriales bacterium | reverse complement strand
GTATTGATGCGGTAAATGCTGCCACCCAAGTCCTTGATCGATTCCACGGGGTAGTTGCGGATGATGAGGCGGATGGTGAAGGCATTGTAGGCATTGATCCAATAGGCGAGGCGTTCGTCCTTGTTCCAGTTTTTCTCGTTGGGGTGGTTTTTTTCCAGCAGGGTGAGGTATTTGTTGAATGCGGTGCTGTCGGCGATAAAGCCTTTGTAGTTCACCATCCCGTTGCTGTCGACGTGTTTTTTGAGCAGGGCGGTAAATTGCTCGTGGGTCACCGGTTTTGAATCTGATTGAACAGAAACGGCACGCAGGCAGCCGGCGGTGATAAACACTGCAATGAAAATGGTGAAGATGGTTCTCATAATAAATCTGTTTAACTAAGTTTGACGCCGGGATTATAAGTACGAGCTGAAACCCCCTGCGGATTTGAGGAGAATGCAAATATCAACAATCATACCGACGCTCAACGAGGCCGGACACATCGAAAAGCTGATTCGTCGGCTGTCCGACTGCGGGGGGGATGCCTTGGTGGAAGTGATCGTGGCTGATGCCGGCAGCACCGACGGTACGGCCGCCCTTGCGGAAAAATGCGGGGCACGGGTGGTGCACTGCGATGTGAGGTCGCGGCCCGAGCAAATGAACCTCGCGGCAAAAATGGCCACCGGTGATGTCCTCTATTTTGTGCATGCCGACAGCCTGCCTCCGGAAGACTATGCGAAGCAAGTTTTGCGCGGGATGGAGGAAGGCGCCGATTTCGGATGTTTTCGCTTTCGGTTCGACAGCGACCGTGCGGCCTTGCGCTTCAACTCGTGGTGCACGCGCCTTCCTTTTATGATTTGCAGAGGCGGCGATCAAAGCCTGTTCATTTCGCGGTGGCTCTTCGATCGGCTCGGCGGGTTTGACGAAAGCCACGTGGTGATGGAAGATTATGACATCATCCGCCGCGGCAAGAAGCACGGCCGTTTTTCCATCCTCCCCGCCGACGTGCAGGTCTCGGCGCGGAAGTACATCGACAATGCGTATCCGCGGGTGAACCTGGCCAATTTCACCGTGTTTTCGCTCTACTACCTCGGCGTAAAGCCCGAAAAGCTGAAGACGCTGTACAAGCGGATGATCCACCACCCGAAATTTGAGGAGGCGGATGAGGTAGGGAAAGGGTATGTGGAGTCGGAGGCTACTTGAAGAGCTTGAGGCTGACAGAGTGCGCCGTGAGGGTAACTGTTGAGCTTTTACGCCTAAAGGGATTTCGAGAGAACCTCTCTGGAAACTTTCGGGTGACTTCGAGCTTTCCAAGGATTATTTTTCTGCGTACTTCAGTGGTAAATGGGTTTACGTGACACTCAATAATTTCATTTCGAGAAGAATGGTTTAGTATTTCGACGCTCATCTCTTTCAGAAATATTTGCACGTCCTCTTCTGCTTCTTTAATGTCTTGTACCACTTCGATATTATTGTCAATGATGTAGATAATATCTTCAAAATCATGACTTGTCCTCGGATCATTGCCTCTGCTTTTAAAGGCTTCCCACTTCGTAGCCAGAAAGAGACTTACAGGTAAAATCTTGATTTCTGTATTTCCGATCTTTATGGGGTATGCTTTTTTGAATCCGGGTTTCAACCAACTATTGGTTGGTCCCAACGGAGTTTCTTCGAAAGGAATGAAGTCGATCAGAATATCCTCATATGAATATCGGTACAGTACTTTGGCAAACGGAGCCGGATAAATTTTCTTAGCGGCTAATTTTTCTCTAAGCACTTCCATTTGCGAATACGTGCTTATTTGTACTGAAATGTCAATGTCTTTGGTCGGGCGTGGCTGTTCGGCACCTTCGTCGTTTACATATAACGAGACTACAGCACCACCTACATAGATCACCCTGTCATTCAACTCCTCAAGCGCCAGAGCAACTTTTTCAACGGCATTTAGATTGATCATTTGATTTTTAAGCATCACCAATTCTCTCTTTTAGCATCTCAAATGCAATGTTCTGCTCCCTTGCTTTACCAATTCTGATGGCATCGGTCAGGGCCATCAGTTCATAGTATTTTGCATCCTTCAGGCACGCTTCGGGAGTATTTGGGTGCAAAGGCTCGATGGCCTGGCCCCTGGTATTTCCATGTCCAAATGGCCAAATGAATTTATCTTCACTCATGAACTCAGTGTCTAACGGAGGGGCAGAAATTGCTGTAGGTATTCCTCTTGTAATTGATCCGGGTTGTTGCGGGTATACGTGGCGCAGGCCTGATTTTAAGAAGTCTGTCAAAGCGAGTTTTTTTAAGGTTCTCTTGTCGCTGCTCAGGAGTCCGCCAATAATGGATCTGTTGATGCTTTCACTTATTTCACCGGCACTTATTCCGAGCTCGTGGGCCAAGTCTTTCATCATCCATTTTTCGCTTCCCTTAGCGGCAATTTTCAGCAATACCGCAATGTCATGAGGCCTCATTCCGCTGTGTTTTTTCATCCGTTTATGCGTTTTATTGCATAAAGATAAGGAATATTATTTGCAATTCGCGAATCGCGAATCAAGAATTTAACTTGAACGGGGAATGTTAAGTGCGTGCTCATTCATATCCTCAACAAACTTGCGCATATCCACACCGATATATTTGATGAGGCTGATGAGGAGCGGAAAGTGAATGTGGGGTAGGAGGCTGCTCCAAAGACTTGAGGCCGACAGTGTGCGCGCTGAGGTCAATTCGTGGGTTTTACCGGTAAGGAGATTCGTTCGAGACCATTTGAAACCAACGGACTACAAGAGAATCGATACAGGGTGCCAACAGAGTTTTTTGCCTTTGACTGCACTCCTGTGATCGAGGCGGGACGCGATATGTTAAGGGGGGATGCTTCGTTGCTGGAAGCTTCTCTTTATTGAGCTTCAGGCAATCCAACCCTTTCAAGAATTTCGTTTGCCTTCTTGAGTTTTTTGGGGAAAAGCACTTTACCTCGGTACTTTTCGAGGGCCTTGTCGATCTTTACAATCGGTGTTTTTTTCTTGTTCAGGTCTTTCGGATCCATGGTTCAAAAATAACTATTTTCGTTGCCACGGTGGCATGTACTCAGAAGTGGGGTGGTTTCCTGACTGCCCTTTGTTGGGCGACTGTAGCAAACATGGTTTAACTACCTCCAATGTATGCCCTCAAGCCTTAGAAAGCAGCACATCCAGTTCATGGCGCGCGCTTTCAGGAGTTTCAGCCTTAAGCCGGTGCACCTCGTCCTCGAAAAGTTTTTCCGGAATCTTAAACTCGCGGTATTTGGCCACGAGCACCATGGCTTCTATGTAGGGTGCGAACCTACCGCGCTTTTCCAAGTCTGTAAGCTTGTACCTTCGCTCGCAGCGCAGCACCTCCTCACCCTGGTCGAGGCCCAGCAAAGACTGAAAGTACATTCTGAATAAATAGTGCCACCGAAACTTAAAAACGGATTGGCCGAGTTCTTCGATAAGCAAGCGCGCCATTCGCGCACCCGGATTGTATTGATCAAGTGCATGGTGGCTGCGCGCATAGTTGGCAGCGAAAACAATTTTACGCCCTTTGTCGCGCGTCTCCTTAAATCTTTCCATAGCCTTCTTCATGTATGCGACGGCCTGAGGATGACGTCCGAGCTGCATGAGCACGCTGCAGTAATTGTTGAGGTAATACAAGTAGTCCTCGGTGCTGTGCTTCACCGATTGCAATCCGCAATAGGCTGCCTCTTCATGTCTCCCGAGGTTACTGAGCACCAGTAATTTGTTCGCGTAAAAATTGGCGAGGATTCGCCGCGAGTAGAAATCGCCTTTAAAAATGCTGTCCTCCAGCTCGCGCAAGGGCCCTTCCAGCGGTGCGATGTCCCTGATGTTGATGTGGTACATGTGGAATGCCAGCCACGCCTGGTAGCGCGTTTTTTTGCTCAGTCGCTCGTCGCGAAAATAGGAGAGCAGCCGCGAGAGTCCCTTTTCATCCATGTCCACACCCGGCGCATTTTCGCCCTTTACCAGGCGCGAGGTGATGGATTTGATCTCGGTCAGCACACGCTCATTTTCTTCATAGGTGGCGCGGTGGCGCTCCAAAAATGCCTGGACGGTTTGGTGGTCTTTTTCGCGGTAGCGTATGAGGAGGTAAAACTCATAAGTCGAAATGGTGCGGTAAAAACTGCCTGCGTGAAACCAACCCGGGGCGTAAGCCTCCATCTCACGAAGGATGCGCGCCTGCTCGGCCGGCGGTATGGCATCCACCTGTATCTGGTGGTTTACCTTGGTGATCCACGCGTAGTAAGCATCTACATCCGCAGCCTCCAATTTATGTTCGAAGGCATTCTTCAGCCTTGAATATTTTCGCGGGTCGATCGAAGGGTCCAGCGGCGGGGGATTCTCAGGTTGGCTGATGCGCGCGGCCATCCGCTCCAGAATCGCAAAATAATCGGAATCTTCGAATTCATTGTGCGTCTTCACATAGGCGACCTCTGATGGGAAGCATGCGTCTGTAAATTCGGTAAAAATGGAGGTGCGCCCTTTCACAAGCCCGAAGGTAGACAATCAGCGAAAGAAATCATCTAGCACTTGGCCGCGTATATTTTGAATCCCGTCCGCACTCAAAGCAATGGACTTCGCGCCCCATAAAAGGCAAGGGAAACCCCAAAAGAAGAATAGCAATAGCCATGGACTTCTTGGAATAACTCGGTTTAGATACATCTTCAGAGCCGCATGCAGGGCAAATCAATTCTGCCATAAATCAATATTGATATAAATGTTTGTAGCACACAATTTCAGTGTTTTCTGAGGTGAGCTTCAAGGTCGTATTGTCTCGCTCAAAAGCAAATCTGCCTCCAAAAATAGAATTCAAAGTATCGAGATTGCTAAACTCCAGATGCTCCGCATTGCGCTGCCAATGTCCTGAAATATGCGGTCCGTAATAGCCTGGTAAAAGAAGGCTTCCATCCTCGGCGATCACCAGCTTTTCATAGCACCATTCAGCGATGCGTACCTGCCCGTTTTGTGGTTCGGAATTGCTGTTGATAGTCGCCGGGAAAAATGTTTTTCCTTGGTAAGTGAAATGGTTTACACACCATTCGTGGTTCAGAACCGCCTGCAAAGGATCGGGACGGGTAAGCTTTGAATAGGTCACAAAACCGATGAATATCGCGCAAACAAAGATCAAAAGTCCAAGCAGCAACCTACCCGCCATTTTTTGGGTGCGGCTGTCTTGTAAGATTCGTTCTAACCAAGAAAATTTCACTTCATCATTGACCGGTAAAAAGCCGCCTTCGATTAATAGGGCTTTGGCTTTTTCATAAGAGCTTTTGGGAACTTGCAATTTGATACCTCCCACACCATTTGACATGAAGTGATAAACTTCAATGGTATACTGATCGATCACCCTGCAAGGAATCCCTTCTGACTCCAATTTGGCACGTGCCACAGGGTGCTCGGTTGGTAAGGTGAAAATAGCTACAGTGACAAATTGCTCCATAAATGATGGTCTCCTCAAAAGGCAGTCGCCCTCCAAATATACACCATCTCAGACTTCGACAAAGACTTCATGCCTTCAGCTGTCATGAACTTCAATTGGCCATACCGCCCCCGAGAAATGTCCGAATCTCCTCATTCACCTTTTCGGCTTGCTCAAACATCACAAAGTGACCGGCTTTTTTGACCACAACAGCCCTCGCGTCGGGGATTAGTTGAGCTGCTTCCTCGGCGATGCTGCGCGGGCTGCCGCCATTGAGGTAGCGGTTCGGAATCAGGCGATCGCTGGCGCCCATCACCACCAAAGTGGGCTGCTTGATGGAGGGGAGGTCGCGGTACACGGGCTCGTTCACCATGCCCTGTACGGAGCGGGTGATGGCAGTGCAATACCAGTGAAATTCATCGCCGGCGCCGGTGATGGCATAGCGGTCGCGCACCATAAACCACGCCTCGTCGGGCATGTGGTAGAAGTTGGTGGCGAGGTTGGTTTCGATGGCCTGCAGCGGGGTTAGCAGCACGCCCTTGGGCGTAATCGCCCGGCGAAACCACTCTTTCTCTCCTTCTGTGAAAGTCTCGATCCCGGCCGGGGCTACGAGCACCAGCTTTTGCACCAGGTCGGGGTGGCGAAGGGCTGTCACCATGCTGATTTGTCCGCCCATGGAGTGGCCCACCATCACCACTTCATCGATACCTAGGCTGTCGGCCAGTTCGGCGAGCTTGTCAGCAAAAAAGGTCATGCTCTCGGGGTGTGCGTATTTGGACGATTTGCCATAGCCCGGCAAGTCCACAGCGATGCAGCGGTAGGTACTGCTCAGGGCTTCCACCTGCTTTTTCCAGGCGGGGGCGTAGCTGCCCAGACCGTGCACAAACAGCAAAGTGGTGCTGCCCTTGCCTTCGTCGGCGTAAGCGATGCGCACATTTTCCGAAAGGGCCTGCTCCTTCATGGCGAAGGGGTACTGCAGCTCTGAGAAACTGCTCACTTTTTGAAAGCTATCGTAATTCATTTGTGCCTGCGCCGCTGGCGTGATGCTCAGGGCAAACAGGATGGAAAGGCCGAGGAGTAAATTTTTCATAGCGCTCATATTAAAACATCAACCATTTGAATGCGGCAAAAACAGTCCAGGGATCGGTGGGGCGACGGTTGAGTTGCTGGTCTTCAGCAAAGAATGCATCTCCGTTGGTGTAGGGCGCGTCGTAAAAGTCGCCGAGAAATACCGTGCCTGCGCGGAGTTCCAGCTCCATAAAGGTGGCAATTTTCCAAATGAAGCCGGCATTGAGTTCCGTGCCCATCACATTGCCGCCGCCATTGGGGCTGGCATTGCTCATGGCATAGGCGCCATTTACCGAGACGATGTATTTGTTGCGCACAATGGCTTTGTTTGCGTAAAAGTTGATGGCGTTCATCCCGAATCCCATGTTGGCAATGTCGCTCACGAGGGGCATGTAGCGGTTCACCACATTTCCGGAAGGGAAAAGCAGGGCCGTACCCGTGCTGATGGGCAGGTTGCCCGGTGCGCCCCAGGTATTTCCCGTGATTACCCCGTTGTAGTTGCCGTCGTTGTTGCCATTGCCGTCGCCGCTGGTGTAGATGTAATCGAACCCAATCTCGTCATTGTTGCTTTCGCCAAATCGGTAGCCGTATCGCATATTGGCGCCGATACCGCTGATCTCGCTGATGGTGCGCTCCGTGCTGGTAATGGTACCGCCGTTGTACATGGCAAATCCGCTCAGCTTGTGGTTGCCAAAGGCGTAATCCTGGTTGTAGTCGAAGAAAGAACCGAGCCATGTGACGCGGGTTTCGTACTGCGTTTCCGGAAATACGAAGCGGTATGCGCCCGTGTACTCCGTGAGCAAGCTCTTGGGACCCTGCCCGAGTATGGAGGCGCCGCCCCGCCCGCTGCTGTTGTCGGCGATGTGGTACACGGCGCCGCCCACATTCCATTTTGGCGAAAGCCGGTACATGCCCATGGCCTTGTAAAGCCACACATCGTCGGGCAGTTCGATGCGGTTTTCCCAAAGGTTGTAGGCGCCCACCTGTATATTGCCACGGTCAAAATCGTGGCGGGCATTGACACCCGCTGCGTCACCTGCCCAGTAGAAGAGCCGGAAACCACTTGTTTGCAACTTATCGAAAGTGGTGCGGTAAGGGTGGTATGGAGAGTCGAACATCCGCATAAGGCCCAGATTGATGGCGTAGCCCTTGGCGGGAATGATCTCGGCCTCTACGTTTTGGGTTTGGATGTTCACAAAGTCGGCGTTGAAACCGGCACCCTGGTTACCACCTGCCCCGTAGGCCGCATCGCCCCAGGTCCAGTCGATCTCGAAGCTGGCGCGAAGGGTCACCTTGCCGTCGAGCAGGCGGGGAGTGTAGATGAAAAAGGGCAGGAAACGCTGCTCCACAAAGGCCGTGCGCAGGGTATCGCTCGTTCGGGCGGTGCTGCGCCCAAAGAGGCGTCCGAGTACCTGGCCTTGAAAAAAGTCGTTGGTGGGGTAAAAATTGGAAGTCACCCCTTGAGTGAAAAAATAAGCGATAAAGGTAAATTCCTTTTCGCTGGTGATCGGGTTGTCGAGGTTGAAGTATACGGGCTTGCCCCCTGCCAGCGTATCGCCGCCATCGGGATTCCATTGGGCGCGAACTTCACCGAGGGTTAGCAGGGCCAGGGAGCACAAAAGCCATGTAAATCGCTTGGACATAGGGTCAATTTAAAAGGTGAAGGAATAAAAATAATATCCGAGGCTACCCATGCGGGCAGCCTCGGATGTAGAACTTAGTCGCGGGTGTATTTTTGGATGTTGGTGTTTCCAAAAGCACCATCTGAAGTGCTTCCAAAACCGGCTTCGGCAGTAGGTGGAGTCACCCCTGTGATGCTCGGAATGGTCTGAGCAACTTCATACCACATGCTATCGGGCTCGGCCGGATATACTTTGAAAATTCCCTCAGATGTAAGTGAGTTGGGCTCACTTTGATTCAGGGTGATGCTGAAAATCCCATCTTCAGTGGCCTCGTCACTTACAGTGTAGGTTCCTGTAAAGGTGGTGTTTGCACCATCTGCACTAGATACCACAGTGTAGGTGTTGTTGCTTTCAAACTCCGCTGTGACAGCAGTGATGCCCAATCCACTGAGGAGCGGCGATACATCATAAGCCGTCCATGACCCTACAACTACCTGATTGGCCGGTGGTGGCGGAGGTGTTGGATCTACGTTGTCGTCATCATCATCATTACAGGCGGTAAGCGCCAGGGCGGCTGCCACAGCAGCCATTGCGAAAAACTTTGTTGTTCTCATTGTGATTTGTGTTTGTGTTGATTTGTAAATTGGGTTTTAAGTGAATTCTTGTCAATTTTTCCGGTGGCATTCTTTGGAAGTTCCTCGCGAAAAATAAAGTGTTTGGGGCATTTGAATTTGGCCAAAGCCGCCCGGCAATGGGAGAGTAGCTCTGCTTCGGTTGCGGGTGATTTGAGGCTCAGGAAAGCCGCCCCGGCTTCACCCCAGCGCTCGTGTGGCACGCCCACCACAGCGGCTTCGGCCACGGCAGGGTGCTCCTGAAGCACCTTTTCCACCTCGCGGGGGTACACATTTTCGCCGCCGCTGATGTACATCTCTTTCTTGCGGCCCTCCACGTAGAGGTAGCCTTCTGCATCGGCGCGGAGCAGGTCGCCGGTTTTAAACCAGCCGTCGGTATAGCTCTCGGCATTGGCGGCTTCATTGTTCCAATAGCCGGGGCTCACATTGGGGCCTTTGAGCCAGAGCTCACCCACTTCATCAGGTGGGCAGTCATCGCCGGCTTCTTTCACGATGCGCGTGTCGATGTAGAAATTCGGAAAACCGATGCTTCCGCGCTTGCGTAGGGTGTCGTTGTGATGGAGCGAAGTCACATTGGGGCCCACTTCCGTGAGGCCGTAGCCCTGCCTGATGGGAATTCCCTTCTCGGCCCATTGCTCGATGACGGGTATGGGCAGTGCCTCGCCGCCCACGATAAAGTATCGGATGCATTCCAGCTTGCTTTCCGCAAAACGGGCATCATCGCTCAGCATCTTGAGCATGGTGGGCACGGCCATGAAGAGTGTGCTGCTACTTTCTTCGAGGCTGCGCAAAGCCGCTCCCGGCTCAAAATTTCGCATGAGCCATACCGAGGCCCCGTGGTGCAGCATGGGGGTAATGAGCACATTCCAGCCGCCGGTGTGGAAGGCGGGCATGCAGTTCAGGGTTACGTCCGCGCTGTGCAGGTCGAGGCGCAGCTGGGTGTTGATGCTGTTCCAAAACAGCATTTTGTGGGTGTACATGGCCCCTTTCGGGAAACCCGTGGTGCCTGAAGTGTAGAGGATAAAAGCGAGGTCGTCCTCCTGCACCTCGGCGCTGTAAGTGTTGTCATTTGGTTCGCTGAGTGCCGCCCAGTCCTGAACTTTAGGCAAATCCTCGAGTAGTGCCGCCTTTTCGGCAAATTCCGGTTCTGCGATCAGCAGCTTGGCGCCGGCATCCTTCACCTGATAGGCCACCTCGCGTGGCGTGAGGCGGGTGTTGATGGGCACAAGTACGAAGCCCGCCTTCTGCGCTGCGCTGAAAAGGGCGATGAGCGGAATGCAAAAACTACTCAACACGGCGATGCGGTCGCCATGCTTAAGGCCATGCCCGTGGTGCAGCCTGCCTGCCATGCGCTCGGCCATGGCGTTGAGCGCTGCATAGCTGATATCGATGCCGGCTTCGGTTTCCCGAATGGCTACTTTGTCGGGGCTGTAGCGGGCCCACTTTCCTATCCAGTCGGTGTGTGGTACGCTCATAGCACGGGTTTTTGTCTGTAAGTTTTATTTGCCGTAAGGCCCAGCACTGCAAGGCCCGCTACCGTGCTGAGCACAATGGCGAAGGTGGCCGGAATAGCGGGGTTGTTCACCGGATTTTGCATATAGCTGCCTATGTTGCCGTAATACACGGAAAAATGCACGACTATGGCGG
>JAIVHQ010000377.1 GCA_020200995.1 Flavobacteriales bacterium | reverse complement strand
CCCGATGCAACTGCGATGCCCAAACACAAAGGCAATGCAACCAGAAAAACGACAAAAGATGCGGGAATATCATCTTTGAGATACTTTAAATTCATAGTCTAAACGAAATAGTACAAGTGAGGAAAATATCTTTCACACTGCAAATGTGGACATGCAGAGCGGTTGACAAGTTTGTTCTGTTAAACCTTTTCGGGTTTGCGCAGGCAAATGTACAAATGTATTGGTGCCTGCAAATATGGTCGATCGCGGAATTCAATGAATGCTGCACACAATGTAAGCAGTAAATACTAACTTTGCCGCCCGTAAAGAAGATTTACGTTTGGCAGTATTGGTCCCGTAGCTCAGCTGGATAGAGCATCTGCCTTCTAAGCAGAGGGTCACAGGTTCGAGCCCTGTCGGGATCACCATTGAGGGTCGCCACTGTGGCGGCCCTTTTTCATTCTACTTTGATTTCAGTTTTAAACCGCTAATTTTGCTCACATGGAAGCAACGGCAGTGTGGTATTTGGAAGGAATCAACCTATTCGGGAAATTGTGCCCGATCAAAGCAAAGGAAAGCTCGGTAAAGCCGGAGATGACAGAATACATGGCCGGCGATAACATCTACATTCCAGGCGACAATGCCCGATACTTGCACATCATCGAGCAAGGAAGGGTCAGGATAGGGGCGCACAACAGCGATGGTACCGATTACACCAAGGCCCTGCTCCGCGAAGGGGAGGTGTTTGGTGAAATGATCCTCGCCGGCGAGGAGGTCCGCACCGAATTTGTGGAGTGCATGGAAGACGACACCCGCATTTGCTCTATCGACAAAGAAGCGCTTAAGGGCCTGATCAGCGAAGATGCAGATATGAGCCTGCGCATCGTGAAGTGGATGGGCCTGCGTATGCAACGCCTTGAAAGAAAAATCGAATCCCTGACTTTTAAAGACGCCCGAACGCGGATCACCGATTTTCTGAAAGACGCCGCCGCTTTTAAAGGCACCCGGGTGGGCCACGAGTGGATGATCAAAACCAAACTCACCCACCGAGATATAGCCACCCTCACCGCCACCTCGCGGCAAACGGTGAGTGAAATCCTCAACGACCTGCGCCGCGAGGACCGGATCTTTTTTGAAAGGGGAAAAATTCTGATTCGGGACCTTGATAACCTCTCGTGAGGCCATCCTTGCACCTTATTTTGAGGCTGTCACGAAAATCGAGTGTCTGCTCTTTAGGGTTCGATAGCAAGGCTTGCGAAGGCCTCCAAAGCAGTCCCGCCGCGGCGGGATGAGGATTTTGAGGCCAAGCATAACGCAGCTCGCAGATCAAGCCGAAGGCATGATAGCGGGCTCTAAAGACAGACACTATTTACCTCATTTGAAAAAATTCGCTCTGTATCCCAAATTGCACCCTAAACTCCCTGTATCCGTGATCTGTAAAGCCCGCAACAAAATCGACACGCCCAAACCTGAAGATGTTTGTCAGGCTGTAACCCACCTCCATGTAGTGGTCTGAAAAGGGCGTCTTGAGGTAATTAAAATTAATGTTCTCTTTTAACCCCGACATGCGAAGTACGCCGATGCGCGTGAGAAGAAATTCGCGCCCCGTGTAGTTGAGGTAGGCACTCAGGTAGCGGTCGTCGGTGGAAAAGTCGTAGTACTCGAGAAGGGAGTACCCGTTGATCTGCCCGAAGCGGGTGAAGATGGTTTGGTTACCCATAAAGTGCGCAAAGTCCGGAAACTCCATGTTGTTGGTGCTGAAAAACATTCCTCCTTCGGCGCGCACACCGAGACGCCCGCCCGTGCGCAAGTCAAAGTAATGCTTAAAGGTGAGGCTCGCAAAGGTGTAGTCAATGGTACTGCGATAAACGTCCGGAATGGCCCGCGTAATTTGGGCGGTGAATTCGGGTCCGCGCTTGCTCTCGAAATAGTTTTCGTTCATCTTGCTGTACCTGCGGCCGGGCAGATAGGTCACCGACATTCTTGCCTTGAAGGCTTCTGAACGACCGAAAGATGTATTTGGCATTTCTAAATTGACCGGTGCATTCGGTATAAACCCTTGGCCCTCGATGGGAAACCACACCCCGGAAGTGTTGTTAAAAGTCTCCGTGCGCTCTTCGTACCAAATCTCGGGTGTGATCACCAGGTTTCGCCTGAAATCGTGCTTCCACTTCAGGTGGGCAAAGTTTCGGTCGTACACCTTCATAAAGTTGTTTTGGAAAAACAGGGTCGAAACGTTGTTCTGAAACGGCGGAATCGGCTCATTTGGGTTGAACTGGCTGTAGTACCAACCACCCTCCATGCTCAGTTCGCCTTTGCGCGGCCCGTTTTGGTAATTGTACCGCGACCTGATTGTCCCCATGGTTTGTCGCCTCGCGGCAATCATCCGCCCCATGGGCGAAATCTCAAACCGCGACTTGTTTTCAAACCGCTTGAAGTACGACACCCGGTATTCGAAATTGTACCCGTCCACCGTATTGTAGCCCACCGAAGGCAGTGGGCTGTGCAGCTTG
>JAIVHQ010000376.1 GCA_020200995.1 Flavobacteriales bacterium | reverse complement strand
GTCAGGGTCAAACCCCTGCTGCTTCAGGAAATCCAGGTCATCTTCATCAAAACTGAGTTCTTCCAGCGCTTCGAGCAGGACCTCAAGCCCTGCAAATACTGCGTAGCCGCCATCGAAGGGGAGTTTTCTGAAAAAGTAATCAAACACGGCATCTTCATCACCGTTGCCGCGGGCGAAGTAGGCCTGGGCCATGGTGAGCTGGTATTGGTCGGTATAGGTGCCTGAAATTTGAAAAGGATGTTTCATTCCGTGAAGATAAAAAGGATTGTTCGATGTTCGGTTTTCCTTCGAATAGTCAACCACATCAAATTTTTTCGAGACATTTTCGCGGGGTGTGTCGGGTATTGAAAGTCATTCCCGCACACCTATGTATCTCACCCGCTGTTGTGCCCGGCTTGAAGTGCCGTTCTGCACCTGATCGCAGGCTTTAAATTTTACATGGTGAAATGCAGCACTTTCAGAGGGCAGCCATGATCTTTTCGTTCGCGGTTTCCTCGTCTTCCCGGTCGGATTCGAGGGCCTCTTCGCTGTCGTTGACGGGGCTGAGGTACAATTCGACGAGGATGGGGAAGTGGTCGGAGCCGATGCCCGGCAAGCGCTTCATTTTACATACGCGAAAATGCTTTGAGCAAAAAATGTGATCGAGCGGCCAGCGCAATACCAGGTACTTTGCGTGGTAAGAGCTGAAAAATCCGCGTCCGCGCCTCGGATCGAGCAAACCGCTTATTTTTTGAAAAAGGTGAGATGTGTAGCTCCAGGCCACATCGTTCAGGTCGCCCGCTACAATGACGGGCAGCTTTTCTTCCGCGGCTTCTTTGCCGATCATCAGGATTTCGGCATCGCGGTCGGTGGAATGCAGGTTTTCGCCCGGCACCGGCGGCTCGGGGTGCAGGGCATAAACCTTTATCTTGTCGCCCTTCTTCAGTTCAAGCTCCATCGAAACCGAGGGCACTTCTTCTTTGATCAAACGGCGCACCTGCAGATTGTGGATCGGGAGCTTTGAGAATATCAGCATGCCATAAGTATTTTCCTGATCTTCTAATACCCGGTGGGCATAACGATCACCGAAAGCAAGCA
This sequence comes from Flavobacteriales bacterium, assembly GCA_020200995.1. Classification (GTDB taxonomy): domain Bacteria; phylum Bacteroidota; class Bacteroidia; order Flavobacteriales_D; family Cryomorphaceae; genus T3Sed10-241. The sequence continues at coordinate 1,425 of JAIVHQ010000376.1, read as the reverse complement.
AACTTTTGTCCTTCCACCATTTGTCGGTTTCCACCATCAATACCAGGTCTGCATCGAGGCGTTGCACCAATGCATTCAGTTTTTCAAATTTTCTATTGAATTGATATACGTTGTAAATCAGGATTCGAATGCTGGCATCCTCACCTTTCGGAGCATTTTCTATTTGCTTTGGAGAGATGGGCAGGTAGGGATAAATCTGGTAAGAGAGGTATCCAAAGTTCACAACCAACAGCGATAAAACAATGACGTGAAGGGTATTGGAAACATCGAATATCAAGATGTATGCAATTCCTATGACCAGGTTGATTACCCATTTTTGAAAACGCGGAAATTCAAACACGCGGAATGTCCAGAAGTCATGCCTGATGAGCGGCATAGCAGTAGCAATGAGCAGGATGCCCGAAAGAACAGCGAGGCAGCCGAAAAGGGCAGGGTGGTCCATGGTTTACCTTGAAAAGGTCTGCAAGATGATCAAAAAATACAGACCCTCCGTCCGGAGTTTCAGCGGGAAGGACATATTTGGAAAAAATTGGGGAGACATGCCGATTTCTGACGAAATTTTACGCTTTAAAAGCTCCCTGTTTCCACACTCCTATAAATGCAAAAAGCCGATCTTCTTGGGATCGGCTTTTCGCTGAAAATATGTTGATCTTGTGATAACTTAAGCTGTCGAGTGGTTGAAAACTGAGCGAGTAGTTGGTAAATGAGATTGTTTACTCTAAAATTGCAACTAACTATGAACGTCACATCGAGTGTTTTTCAGTCCGCGCGGACATTACAATTTGTGCAAGCTGCTCTTGGACTGAAAAATGTATCGAGATGATAAAAGGACAGGAGTAAATAAAGAAAATTATCCTTTAGGAAGCATCTCGATAAATTTTTTCAGGCATCAACATCTCGTTGGGGAGGAAACTTCATAAATGCCTGAAAAAACACTCGATGTGACGATCTTACTGATAGAGATTTTGAGGGATTTCAACGACTTATCGGGTTAATCTACTGCACCTCTTCAAAACGGTCGAGCGTCATCACCTTATTCCAGGCAGCGACGAAGTCATTCACGAACTTCTCATCTGCTCCTTTTACGGCATAGACTTCCGCCAATGCGCGCAACTCTGAGTGCGATCCGAAAATGAGGTCGGCGCGGGTTGCGGTCCACTTCACTTCATCGGTTTTTCGGTCCTTGCCTTCAAACATCTCCTTGCTTTCGGAGGTTGCGGTCCACACCGTGCCCATGTCGAGCAGGTTCACGAAGAAGTCGTTGGTGAGCGTGCCGGGGCGGTCGGTAAAAATCCCGTGCTTCGAGCCGTTGTGATTTGCGCCCAAAGCGCGCATTCCACCAACTAAAACCGTCATCTCGGGAGCGGTGAGCGTGAGCAGCTGCGCCTTGTCTACGAGCAATTCTTCTGTAGAGTACGTGTAGGC
>JAIVHQ010000236.1 GCA_020200995.1 Flavobacteriales bacterium | reverse complement strand
TTGTAATACTGCTTGAGTAATTTCCTGTGGGGCCAGTCTTTCGGGCTTTCGCTATTGACCATGATCACATTGTGATTGCGGTGGTTCACAGCGACAAAGTTGGCCAGGTACTTCAGCAGTGTTTCGCGAGAAGAGGTGGCGCGAAAAAGGTAGGGGTTATCCTCAAAAACATCGTTGGAAAAGGAGTTGGGAGATACGAGGTAGTACTTGTTCTTATTGGAGTGCTCGCTCACCAGGGCAAGGGGGGCCTTGTGCATGGGACCGATCACGAGGTCGGCCTTATCTGCATCAATTTTCTTGATGACATCCCGTGCGCTTACCAGGTCCTCTCCTACTTCGTACACCTTGATTCGGGCGCGCAGGCCGGCTTTTTCCAATGAATCGGCGGCAAGTAGCACGCCCCTGTAAAACTCGAGGGCGATTTCAGTGAGCACGTAAAGGTCCTTGCCCCTCTCGATCATATTACCGACGCTATCATTGTATTGCAATTCAAAGGGCAGCATCAGGGCAATGCGGTACTCGTCGCGCGCCCCTGAAGGCATGTCGTATTTGGCTTCGGGGATTTCGGCTTTAAGTTCCTCCTCGCGCTTCAAGAGGAAGCCTGCATTGTGCACCGGTACAATGATCCAGGTATCAACGGGAAGGTTTTCAAGAATTCCGGGATTGGCGTTCGCCAGTGAGTCCACCGAAATGCCGTAACCTTTTGCAATGCTGAAAGGGGTTTCGCCTTTTGCGGTGAGATGCACTTTAAAAGTATCATTCCGCGCGGGTTCGAGATAGGCTTCTTCGACCGAAAGGCTGCGGGTCACCGGAATGCGCAGCACCATTCCCGTCGACATTTTCACAGATTGGTCCGGGTTGAGCTCTGCCAAATCCTTGACGGTGACACCGTACATTTTGGCAATTCCGAAAAGGGTTTCTTTGCGCTGCACGGTGTGCAAGAGGTACTCACCGTCGGTTTTCACATCACTGCGGCGGGCAGAGCGCCTGTCGATCGCATTGAGCGGGATCAAAATTTCACGCCCGATTTCGAGGCGCTCGTCCAATCCTTCATTGGCTTGTTTGAGGGATTCGATGCTTATGGAAAACGAGCGCGAAATGGCAAAAAGGGTATTGCCCGGCTCAACTGTATAAACGTAGTGGTCTTTTCCGTTTACGGAACGTTTTGGAAAATCCTGCGCGACAGCACAGCCCGCAAACAGAGCGGCCAGCACAAGGGGCATTATTTTCGAAAAGATTTGTGTCATTCCCATTCAATGGTTGCGGGCGGCTTGGAACTAATGTCGTACACCACGCGGTTCACCCCTTTCACGCGGTTGATGATTTCGTTGGAAATTTTGGACAGGAGCACATAAGGCAGGTGGCACCAATCGGCCGTCATACCGTCGGTGCTGGTCACGGCGCGGAGGGCCACTGCTTTTTCATACGTACGTTCATCACCCATCACGCCAACGCTCTGCACAGGTAGCAGGATGGCTCCCGCCTGCCACACGTTTTCATATTCTCCGGATTCTTTCAAGTTGTCGATAAAGATGCGGTCTACCTCTTGCAACAACCGTACCTTTTCGGGAGTCACATCACCGAGGATTCGGATGGCGAGGCCAGGACCGGGAAAAGGGTGGCGGCCGAGAATGGCATGATCGATCTCGAGTTCCTTGCCCACGCGGCGCACTTCGTCTTTGAACAAAGCACGAAGGGGCTCGGTGACCTTTAACTTCATAAAGTCAGGCAGGCCACCCACATTGTGGTGGCTCTTGATGGTGGCCGAAGGGCCCTTCACCGACACCGACTCGATGACGTCGGGATAAATGGTGCCCTGGGCGAGCCACTTCACGTCTTTTACTTCGTGGGCGGCGTCGTCAAAAACTTCGATAAAAACGCGGCCGATCGCTTTGCGCTTGGCTTCGGGATCTGTGATGCCGGAGAGTGCTTCGTAAAAACGGTTTTTTGCGTCTACCCCGCGAACGTTGAGGCCCATGTCCTTGTAGCTGTGCAGTACTTCGTCGTACTCATTTTTACGCAGGAGTCCGTTGTCCACAAAGATGCAATATAGCTGTTTACCAATCGCTTTGTGCAGCAAAACAGCGGCCACCGAAGAATCCACCCCTCCGCTGAGGCCGAGAATGACTTTATCATCACCGATTTGCTTTTGCAAATCTGCAACGGTCATTTCCACAAAACTTTCCGGGGTCCATTCGCCACTGCATCCGCAGATATTTGCAACAAAATTGCGCAGAAGCTCGAGGCCGTCGGTGGTGTGATACACTTCCGGGTGAAATTGGATTCCGAAAGTGTGCTCTCCATCTATGGCGTAGGCAGCCACCTCTACATCGGCGGTAGATGCGGTGATTTTGGCACCTTCGGGCAGGTTGTAAATAGTATCGCCATGACTCATCCACACCTGGGAGCCTACGTGAATGTTTTTCATCAAAGCATTATCGGAATCCACAGAGCGCAGGTTGGCACGGCCATACTCGCGCTTATCGCTGCGGCGTACTTCTCCGCTGCCGTTTCGGTGGGCCATGTACTGCGCGCCGTAGCACACGCCGAGCAGGGGCAATTTTCCGCGAAAGCGGGTAAGATCTGTCTGAGGGGCTTCGGGGTCGTGCACCGAAAAAGGGCTTCCTGAAAGAATGACACCTTTAATATTGGGTCCCAATTCAGGAATGTCGTGGTAGGGATGAATTTCACAATAGACGTTTAACTCCCTTACGCGACGTGCAATAAGCTGGGTATATTGCGAGCCGTAGTCAAGTATCAAGATGGTTTCCTGCATGGCGCAAAGATAGTACTGCCGGGGCAAGACGGGCAATGCCGAAGGGTGATTTTCACAGGGTTTATCAACATGCCGGATCTACAAACCTGAGTTCGATTCTTCTTCGGGTTCAGAACGCCTGTAAATAGTGAGTTTCATGTATTCATGTTTATTTAATAGGTCACATGGAGCTCGCTATTCTTGCCGTCTTCATGTTGGGAATACTTCTGACAAGGCTCGGTTCGACTAAAAATGATGTAGTCATAGCGGGCTATTTCGAATCATTTTTAGGAAGAAAATCGCTGTTTACAGGTGTCGACGCTCTGTCTTGTCCATAAACAACCGCTATCCTGCGTTGCATTTTCGCGCTTTAGCCCGCTAAAGCTTTGAAAATACGCCTTGGCTCGCGGTGTTTATGAACATCTGAACTCACGAATAAGAATCGAACTCAGGTTGTAAAATAACAGTGGCGATGCTATCGGTTTATCGTAAAGGTTTTTAACTTGGCTGCTTGAATCTGTACAAACTTCTCACATGGGGAAAATTCAAAAACCCGGCATTCATGATTTTCAGGTGATCTCAGTGGAAAGCGGAGCGCATGCCTTCGCTTTGGCAAAGGAAATCGCGGGCAGCTTGAAAAGCAATGCGGCCGTGGTTATTACAGGCCCTACACCGGAAGGATTTCAACCGTGCAGTTCAGCCAAATTTGCAGGGCACGAAACTACTTTCGAGCCGGGATTGATTTACGCTGCGCCGGTGGGCAAATCGCTTTCTGTTTTTCAAAAAAAGGCCATCCTCACGGAGGCCACCGCCAACATGGCATCAAGCGAACATTTTTTGCTGGATCAGCTCAGGTACTGCGGTACGCAGGGCATGATCGCTGTAGATCCGAATTATAAAATAGCCTGGTTCAATCAGATCTTTTTCGATTTGTACAAGAAATCCTTTGATATAGAAGTGGTGAAAGGCGCTTCTATCCTGGACTATGCCCGCACGACAGACAAGGAGGGGCTGAAAAAGCTTTACGACATTGTTTTTTCCGGAAAGGACGTGGAAAGAACCATGTCGGCAAAGTTGGCGAACAGCGAAGACTTGCATGTGGACATACGCTACCGTCCTATGCGCGATGAGAAAGGCAATGTGCAAGGTGCACTGGCCACAGTCCGTGATATTTCGGAAGTCACCCTTCACAAGGAACTGCCGGAGAAAAAAGAGAAACTTTACAAAGCCCTTTTAGAAAACAGCGGAGAGGCGGTGGCTATTATGAATGCCGAGGGCAAGGCCATATACGTTTCAGCCTCTGTAGAGGGTCTGTTGGGCTACAGCGTAGAGGAAGCGATGCAGATAGATTTGTTCGGGACATTGCACCCGGAAGACGTGCCGAGGGTTCAAAAAGTACTTGAAGAAAGTATGCAAACCCCGGGAAAAGCAATTCAGGGAGGCACCGCTCGGATGCGGTTGAAAAACGGAACCTACCGCTACTTTGACGCGACAATCACCAACATGTTTCACGAGCCTGATATCGGCGGTATCGTCAACAATTTCAGGGATGTGACTGACACCTTTTTGGCATCTGCTCAGACTGATTTTGAAAGACGGGTGCGCGACTCACTGATCAACAACACGAAAGACCTGATATGGAGCGTGGATAAGAACTATCGCCTGCTCGCAGCAAATGATTCTCTTCTGGGCGCAATGAAATACCTGACCGGCCGCTCGCCCGAGATCGGCGATAGTATGATCAGCGAAAAGTACTACCCCAAGCCATTTTTGGAGATGTGGCAGTCCATGTACGACAGGTGCCTCGCGGGTGAGACCATAGAATTGGTGACCTCGGATCCCGAATCAGACGGGAAATCTTCTTCTGTTTATGACACTTCCATCAGCCCAATCCAAGAAAATGGCGAGGTAATCGGAGTGGCCTGCTTTGCCCACGACGTTACCGAGAGCAAGCGTCAGCAGAAATTGCTCAGAGAGCGCAATACTTTTATTGAAGCCGCCCTCGAAAATCTTCCGATCGGCATTGCCGTCAATAAAATAGACAACGGCGAAACCATCCTGATAAATAAGATGTTTGGCTCAACCTACGGCTGGCCCTTGGAGAAACTGACCAACACCGAAACCTTTTTTAAGCGGGTATACCCCGACCCTGATTACCGTGCCGAAATCACATCCATGGTAATGGAAGACATGAAAAGCGGTGACATTGACCGAATGGCCTGGCAGGAAATTAAAATCACCACCGAAAGCGGCGAAGAGCGCCTGATCAACGCGCGCAACATTCCCCTCCCCAATCAAAATCAAATGATCTCGACGGTGATAGACGTTACAGAAGCCGTGCGAGCGCGTGAAGCCCTAAGGCAAAGTAATGAGCGCTATGAGCTGCTAACGAAAGTGAGCTTTGATGCCATATGGGATTTGGAGGTTCATTCTAAAGAAATTTTTTGGGGAGGCGGGATGAAAGAGAACTTCGGCCATGAGTTTGAAAACGACACCTCGACCGTTGAACAATGGGAAGCACTGGTGCACCCCGACGACAAGTTTCACACGGCGAGCTCATTCAAAGCGGCATTGAAAAACCCCGATGCCGACCAGTGGGGAGCGGACTACCGCATGGTCAAGAGTGACGGGACCTATGCGGATGTGATGGACAGGGGGTTTCTGATCAGAAATGAAAAGGGAGTTTTAGTGAGGGCCGTGGGTGCGGTTCAGGACATCACGGCGCAGAAAGTCTATGAGAAAAACCTTGTGCAGCTCAATACCCGCCTGAAAAAACGGGCCAAAGAACTGGCTGAATCGAACGCAGAGCTCGAGCAGTTTGCCTATGTGGCTTCCCACGACCTGCAGGAGCCGCTGCGCATGGTGACCAGTTTTTTGACACAGATCGAGAAGAAATACAACGACGTACTCGACGACGCCGGCCGGCAATACATACATTACGCCACCGACGGTGCTAAGCGAATGCGACAGATCATCCTCGACCTGCTCGAGTACTCACGGGTAGGCCGCGCTGAAAGCGGTCACTGCGATGTAGACCCGCGAGATTGTGTCGATAATGCCGTGAAAATGTTGAAGGAGTCCATTGAGGAAACTGCAGCTGAAATTTACATTAATGAGCTACCACCGGTCATTAAAGCCAATCCAACGCAAGTTGTGCAGATGTATCAAAACCTCCTATCAAATGCGATCAAATACCGAAACGAGGGCGTGGCTCCGAAAATAAAAATCGGTTATACCGAAAGCCCTGAATCCTTTGAATTTTATGTGAAGGACAACGGCATCGGCATCAAACCTGAATTTTTTGAAAAAATATTCTCCATTTTTCAACGCCTTCACGTGCGCGAGAAATACACGGGTACCGGCATAGGGCTGGCCATTTGTAAAAAGATTGCAGAAACGCATCAAGGGCAAATTCGGGTTGAATCTGAGGAAGAATGTGGCAGTACCTTTTATTTTACAATTCCCAAAAAATAAAAATTGAGTCCTTGACATATTAAAGTCAGCGAAATAACATTATCCCGCCCAAACTTTTCTATCTATCCCGAAGCCGTGGAAAATTGACGCACTTAACCTTGTTTTAGTATCTTTCGCGGTCAAACGAATGATTAAAAGTTAGTGGGCCAGTTAACAGGACGCTGAGACACAATCCAAAAATCCGTATCAACTTGCGACGGGGTGATGTGAAAAAAGATGAAACGAAACATGAAGCCGATACAAATACTTTTGGTTGAAGACAATGAGGGTGATATCCTGCTCACTAAAGAGGCTCTGACGGAAGGCAAGATAGTAAACGATGTACACGTGGTCCGCGACGGGTGGGAGGCGATGAAATTCCTAAAAAAAGAAGAAGGTTTCGAACACGCCGTAACCCCCGATTTGATACTTCTGGACGTGAATCTACCACGGCTGGATGGCCACGAGGTGCTCGAAAAGATAAAGAACGATAAGGAACTGAAAATGATTCCGGTCGTCATGCTTACGACATCATCTTCTGCGTCAGACATTCTAAAATCTTACGGCAACCACGCCAATTGTTACATCACCAAGCCCGTGGAGATTGATGATTTCATGTCAACGGTGTCTGGTATTGAAGACTTTTGGATCTCCATTGTTCAACTGCCGAGCAAGTCAAATTAAACTATAATTCATGCACCACAGGGATCACCCATTGAATATACTGGTCGTGGAAGACAACCGCGGTGATTTTCTGTTGATTCAGGATCACCTCAGAGAATCGTTGCCCGAATGCATTGTGACTGGTTCATCCACCTACGAAGAAGCCTGTGATCAACTCAGTAAAAACTCCTTTAGTATAGTACTGCTCGACCTGTCCCTGCCCGACAAAAGCGGGAAAGAACTGGTAAAGGAGATTTCAGCCAGGGTCACCTCCGCACCTGTCATCGTGTTGACAGGATTAAGCGACAAAGACTTTGGAGCCAAAGCCATACAACTCGGAGCAGCTGATTATCTTGAGAAAGAAGAACTCTCGCCTGCCTATTTGCTGAAAAGTATCACCTACAACCTGGAACGAAAAAAAATCACAGCCAGGCTCGAGGAGTCCGAAAAAGAGTACCGCGACCTATTTAACATGAGCCCGATCGCTATGTATGTGTACGATTTGGAGACACTCAAATTTTTGCAAGTCAATGAAGCTGCAGTAAATCATTACGGTTATTCGGAGCATGAGTTTCTCGGAATGACGATCAAAGAAATCAGGCCGAAATCAGAAATTCCCCGTCTTTTAAAATCGATGGAGTTTTTACGTAGCAAAGATGTTTGGCATGGAAAGTCAGAACACAAGCACCAAAAGAAGAATGGTGATTTGATTGACGTGCTTATCGAAGGTTCGATCATCAATTATGCCGGGCGCAAAGCGGAATTGGTACATGCCATTGACATCACTGAAAAAAAACGCAATGCGCAGGCGCTTGAAAGCGCATACAGTCGGCTTCAGAAAGCAGAGAGCATTGCTAAGCTGGGATATTGGGAGAGGGACCTGAAAACAAATAAGCTGTTTTGGTCAGATGAATTTTACACAATTACTGAACTTGAAAACGACGACGGGCCTGCCGATTTTGACAAATTTCTGGCCTTGATCCACAATGAAGACATGGAGGTCTTCATTTCAGGCTACCGGTCGCTACGCACAGGTTTACACTCCATGGATATTGAGCACCGCATCGTTTGTAGAGGGGGAGCTGTAAAATTCATTCGCCAAAAAGGGAACATAGTCAGAAGTACTGAAGGAGAGCCCCTGAGAGTGGAAGGCATTATTCAGGACATCACTGACAAGAAGGCAGATGAGCTAAAACTTTTACTGCGTGAATCAGTGATCGCCACGACGAAGGAAGCCGTCATGATCACCGAATCATTCGCCGCGGAGCCGTTTAAGGACCGTGCAGTATTTATCAACAGCGCCTTCAGTCGCATTACGGGTTACCATCCCGAAGATATTATTGGCAAAAGCTCGGAAATACTACTTCAGGGGCAGGAAGATGATATAGCCATCAATCAATTTCGAAAAGCGAAAAAATCTTTTGAGCCTCTTGAAATTGAGCTACCCACAGTCAACAAAGCGGGCAAAAAATACTGGATGAGTTTTTCCATGTCGCCCGTACCGGATGCAAACGGAGAATATACGCATTGGCTTATCATCATGCGCGACATCACCGAGCGGCGAGACTATGTGCACCTGCTCCAGCGACAAAATAAACGATTCAAGGAGATTGCCTTCACCCAATCACATGTGGTTCGCGCGCCCCTCTCGCGCCTCATGGGGCTGGTCAATCTTTTGAGAAAATCGGGCAAAGATGACCCCGATTTCGAGGCTTTGCTTCAAAACGTCCACCTCTCTGCAAATGATTTAGACGAAGTAATACGCCGAATAGTGGGCAAGACTAAAATGGACGAGCTTTCTTAAGTAGACAATTTCTCATACATAAGTCGAAAAGCGGCAATTGGTTTGCGATTTATATCCTACTTTTGGCCAATGAACCTTTTCAAATCACCTCGTACCACAGAACTACAATGAACAAAGCCAAATTCACCTCTTTCATATTCTTCATTTTTGCAATTGTTGCAATTCTGACTGCCTCTTGTGCCGGTGAAGAGACCCAAGCCGAAATTGACAGGTTATCTCAGGAAAATCGAAAACTCCAAAGTGAGCTGGACAATAAGGATTCTACCCTGACGATGTTCGAAGAGAGTTTCTCTACCATTCAGCGCAACCTGGCATTGATCAGCGATCGCGAAGTTGCGATTCAAATGAAGTCGGGTGAGCTTCAAATGAGCGAGGATGCAAGAGATGCAGTGACCAAAGACATTCAAGCGATCAATAACCTGCTGGAGGAGAACAAAAAAACAATATCATCACTCAATAGGAAAGTTTCAGGCTACGGAACCGAAGTGGCAGGATTTGAGA
>JAIVHQ010000164.1 GCA_020200995.1 Flavobacteriales bacterium | reverse complement strand
ATATTGGCCTTGGAACCGGTGCTGAGGTTGTCGATTCCATCTATGTGCCAGTCGGTTTCCTCGAGCAGAAAGTCGAGCAAATTGGATCCGATGAATCCCGCAACACCTGTTATCAAAACTTTCTTAATCATACCAGCTCGTCGAGTATTGCGTGAAGAATCACCTGATGAAAGCATTCTACGATGCCGTAATTTTTCACCGGGGTTTGAAAATTGACAGCGCCTTTTGCCGAAAGGCTGTTGTCGCGCTCGAAACCGCTGAGGGTGATGACTGCCCCGCCGCGCGATTTGTGCTTTTCGACAGCGTTCAAAATATTGGCCGACTCGCCCGAAGAGCTAATCGCCACGAGTACGTCGCAATCCTGATACACGAAGTTGATCCACTCGGTGAGGGCATTCTCATAACCGTAATCGTTGGCAAAGCAGGTGATCAGGGCCGGATCGCTGAAACTGAGGGTTTGCTTGCCCGCCATTTTCATGAAGTCTTCCATCATGTGGCTGCAGATGGCATTGGAGCCGCCATTGCCGATAAAAATCACCCGGCGGGCCGGGGCCAGAAGTGCTTTGGCTTCAGCAATTCCACCACGAATTTCCGCTGATGAAAAGAACCCGTCAAAAGCGGATTTATACGAATCGATCTGCATATTGCAGTAGTTTATCTTTGGTTACTGACTCAGCGTTGCAAAGCCAGGTGCATGAAAGGCCGGCAGCGAGCGCCGGTATCACTGTGACCTCCTCGATGTCCAGCTCGGCAGCAAGGCAGGCAAAAGCGTAAAAAGTATCGCCCGCGCCGATGGTGTCAACGACCTCACTTTTGAATGCCGACTGCTCGGCATAGCGCTCTCCGTCGTAGTACACAGAACCCTTTTTACCGAGGGTGAGAAAAAGCTTGTCGGCACCGAGCTCGTAATTGTACAGCTCCTTGATATTTTCTGCGCTGCCAAAGTCAGCTTTGTGGTTGAGCTGAAGACTGGCTTCGCGCAGGTCGAGGCAAACACTTTTCTTGGGGTAGGCTTTCCACTTCGACATACGGTTGAATCCGAAGTTGTTGCTGTTGGTTTGGCTCATGTAGTGAAACTTGCCGTTCACCTTCAGCCCGTCACAAAATCCGTGACCGAAGTCGGCAACAATAACCACATCGTACTCAGCCGGACTGATCTCAATCTCACCGAAACCGTCGCTTTCAATCCTATTGATCTCGACATGCTTTTTGTGGTCATCGCGGTCTATGAGGCGGGTTTTGACGATCTCGCGTTCGGCATTGGTGATCAGGTCGACTTTTGCGACAAAATCCTCGAGGTGGCTCGCGATAGCCGCTGCCCCGCCCCGTTGTTCCACCCTGCCGAGACCATTTTCTGCATAGCGAAATACCGGACAAAAACTCTTCATGCTCTGCCCTTCGTATTTTACCTCGACAAACTCATCGATGATGGTTTCTCCGATTACGCAAACGCGAAGGGTTGAGGCCTTTTGGCAAAAATCTTCGAGCATCGACTTCAAGGCGCTCATTTTACCGGGTTGAGTTTATTTAAAAAGCGGCTCACAAACGATTTTTCCGGAAGGTTCCACTCTCGCAGGGCACCTTCTCGCTCCGTCCACAAATTCTTCAATGCAGGCAGCAGTTCTTCTTCTTCGAAAGGAAACGGGCTTTTCCAGGGCCCGAAGCGCTGCAGGTAGAAAGGGAAAGTTTTTTCAAAATCGTCGCTTCCGCCCGAACTGCGCGACCGCGGACTCAGGATCCGCAAGTACAGCGGCACGTCCGGATCGGTTTGCTCCGTGTTCTTGTCTCCGTAGTAAAGGTGCCACGCGCGGCTGTGGTCGCAGGCAAAGAGGAAGTTTGTGTCGGCAGCAAGTCGGGAACCGCCGGCTGCGGGGACCATGGCCAGTCCGTGCTCCATTTTGTGGATAGCGGTGTTGGCGATCCAGGGCCGTTTTTGGGCGCTGCACCGTCCACTGCTGAGGTCGTAAAACCAATGAACGGGGTCGTAAAGGCAATCAAAATCACGGCCGGCAATGGCATCAAACACTTCGGGATTGATCAGGTCGTCGTCGTCGAGCCTCACCAGGTATCGGGCTATATCAGGCTGATTCTGCAGCATGAAGCCTGCTTCGTAGAGCTTGTCTTCTTTGGTGAACCCCGTGGTTCGAATCACTTCAAAATCGGGATCATCCACTTCCGATTCACTGAGCAACCACACCTGCTTGGAAGCCTTCAACTTGCTGAGCTGCGCAAAACACAATTTCCTCAACGCCTTTCGCATATCGCTGCTGTCCTTGTCGGGCGTGAGGGGAATAAGAAATAAAAATTCTGTTGTCATTACATCTGTTCTGCAGATGCAAAGTTCTTAATTTCATCCAAACTAAAGGCATACCGCAAGGGTGTATCTGTGAGATTCTTTCGAAAACGCAAGGTATCGATGAGGCCTTTGATGGGCGGACTTCCGTTAAAAATCACCAGAACCGGGGTGTCGGTATAGGCTCCGAGGTGCACGGCTCCCGAATGCTGGGTGATGATCAGGTCAGCGTCGG
>JAIVHQ010000375.1 GCA_020200995.1 Flavobacteriales bacterium | reverse complement strand
AAGTGGTGGTCTAATCCACGGCCGACTTTGAGCTGCGGATGGTTTTGCGAAAGCCGCCCTGCGAGCTGCGCCGGTTTGCGAAAGTCGAAGGGAGTGTTATCAACGGGGGCGATTTCACCGGTCGGAATGCCGTCGGGGCCGGTGGGCAGGTAGTGATCGGCGCTGATTTGAAGAATGTGGTCTTCGACGGTGCGTTCGCCGGTTCCTTTGAGATTGAAATATGCGTGGTTGGTGAGGTTCACGGGGGTGTTGTGATCGGCGCGGGCTTCGTAATCGATGTGGAGGGCATTGTCGTTGCTGAGTGTGTAAGTAAGCTGCACTTTTAAGTTGCCGGGGTAGCCCTCTTCGCCATCGGGCGATTCGAGCGCGAGCACGATGCGGTCTTTTTCAGCCGACTTCACCTCCCACACTTTGTTGTGAAAGCCACCCGGGCCGCCGTGGAGGTGGTTTTTTCCGTCATTTGCCGAAAGGCGGTACTCCGTGCCGTTTATGCTGAACCGGGCGCCGGCAGTGCGGTTGGCCACGCGCCCCACTGTGGCCCCGAAAAAGGTATCGGAGAAGCGAATGTAGTCATCGATATTGTCGTGACCGAGCACTATATCGGCCATGCGGCCATGCCGATCGGGAACCCACATTTGCAAAAGCCGTGCACCGTAATTGCTGATGAGGCAGTGCATGCCCGAAGCGTTTTCGAGCCTGAAAGCGCCCACCTCTTTGCCTCCGAGATTGGTTTCGAAGGGGCTGTTGTCTTCGGATGCTGACTTCATTTCTCCTCGTAGTTGTCGGCGATCATGGCATCGGTTTCTTCGCGGCTTTTGAATACATCGAAGGTGCGGCCCTGTGTGCGTTGCGCGCCTAAGGCGTTGGCGTAGTGCACGGCGCGAATAAAGTCGCGCGGATTGCCGAGCAGACCGAATCCAAGCCCTCCTGCAAAGGAGTCGCCGCAGCCTGTGGTATCCACCACGTTTTCTACCCGAATGGCTCCGACGAGTTCCTCGTGGAGTTCGCCGTCTTTTTTGAAAAACACCGCGCTGCCGTTGGAGTCGAGCGTTACGATAAGTGATTTGATGCCCTTATTGATGGCATGATCTGCAAAGGCCGGGAGGTGGCTGATGTCTTTTTCGTCAAATTCTTTGAGCGTTTCGGGGTTGATCTCCTTGTCGAACCAGCAGCAATTCGACTCTTCGAGGTTCATTTTGAGCACATCGATATAGGGCAGCCACTGATCGCGGTCTATCCAGTATTTCAGAAAACGATCGCCCCTTGTCGAGATGGCATTGGTGGGACCGTGAGCGTCGAAGATGATACTCGCCTCACTGTTGGCCTTGATGTATTGCAGGGTCTCGAGCGGCACTTCGTAATCTGTGATGGGCACGCAAACGAAAGCTTCGCAATGCATGAGTTCGCTCACGTCTTGCGGCGTAATGGGGTTCATAAAGCCCGTTTGCTTCTCGATGCGGTTGTTTTGGTCCACGAATTTTAGCCGAATCACATCACCCTGATCGGCATCAGAAGTGATGTGATCCACATTGATATTGGGAAAGTCGGCGAGGATGGCCTTCACTGCGGCTTCGTCTTTTTTGCGCAGGTGTGATACGAGGTACACCGTGCCTTCGTCGCCGATGAGGCGGGATAATCCGATGGCGGTGTGCATGGCACAGCCGTATTTTTCAATGACTTCACCGTGGTGGGTGGTGATGTGGTCGCGGGGTATGGGGCCGAGAACGGCTACGTTGTGATTTGCCATAAGAAGGTGTTTTCGACGCAGTGGTTAAAGAGCGTTTGAAGGCAAATATAAGAGAAGTTAGTGTAAGGGTGACACGGTAGGTGGACGTGGAGGGTGTATTAAGAATTAGCAATAGGCAATTAGCAATAGGCAATGACGGCAATAGGCAAGGACGTGAGGGGCGTGTTAGAATTGGCAATAGGCAATAGGCAACGGGTAAGGACGTGGAGGGTGTGTTAGAAAGGCAATTGGCAATTAGCAATAGGCAATGACGAGTAGGGGTGTGTTAGAAAAGCAATTGGCAACGGGCAATAGGCAATGACGTGGAAGGGTTTGTTAAAAAGGCAATGCCTGCCCGAATTCCGGAGCTTGAGCGGAGGAGGCGGGGGCAATAGGTGATGAGGTATGAGTGATGAGTGATGAGGTGACCATGCCTGAAATACGCTGATAAAAATGTATTGCTCATTGATTTCAGATGCTGAAGCGTCTCAGGTCAGTTTGCGCTTCATTTTTTTGAACCACTCGCCGATTGCACTTTTCTTGTCTTTCTTGTCCTGATAGTTTCGCTCACTGATCAGGAGCGCAATGGGTTTGAGTTCGACATATTCTTCGCACACCACTTTGAACATGGCGGCAAACGGCAAAAATAAAATCATGCCCGCAATTCCCCACACCGAAGCGCCGATGATGATACTTAAAATGGAGGCTAAAGCATTTATTTTTAAATTTCCACCGACGATCTTAGGGGTTAGGAAGTTACCTTCAACGAACTGAACAAACCAGAAAAACAGGACGATACCCAGCGGCATCCAGAGAGAATCGTAATTTATAAAAGCGTACAGCACCGGAATGGCCGCTCCGATAAAGGTTCCGGCGTAAGGAATGATGGCTAAAAGAGCAGCCAGAAAACCGAAAAGGAAAGGGTTGTCGATGCCGATAATCCACAGGCCGATGCTGTTGATGAAACCAAGGATCAGCACAATAATTAACATGCCGAAGAGGTATTGCTGGCCCACTTGCTGCAGGGATTTAAACATTTTGGTTGCCCTTTTTCTGTTTTCCTCAGGATAGAAACTCACAAAGGCGCGAACCAGGCCGTTCCTGTATATCAAGATCAGAAACGTGAATATTATTGCTGTCAATATTCCGAAAAGGACAGATGATGTGCCGCTTACGGTTTGGCTGATCAGGCCCCCTGCCGATTCGCTTACCCGTTTGTTTAATTTGTTCAACAGTTCTCCCTGCTTCATCTCGGGAAGGAATCCCGCGTTCTTATTGATGAAAATGGTGACATCCGTAAATACCTGGAGTATTTTGTCTTTAAAAGCAGTTAAGTTCTCAGAAAGATCAATGATTTGATTTGAGAACAGAAAAATACTTCCTGCGATGAGCAGGATTAAAGCAAATATGGACAAGGATGCGGATACCATCGTGTTTGCACCCCACGACTCAAGTTTTTTGGCGACGGGAAAGAGAATAAACGCTATTAAAAAAGCAAAAGCGATCGGGATCAGTACCGATTTCGCCAAAATCATGATGGCGAAAAGCCCCATAAATGTAGCTATTACAAAAAACATATTCCGGAAGGACAGGTGCATCATTGGAATGGATCAGGACATAATAAGGTTAAACCATAATGAAGGTAAGGAAAGGATCGCTAAGACTTGAAGGTTTTGTAATTTTTTCTCTTGATTTTCATAGTATTGGCTTTATATTGTGTTTGAGTCGTTTAAGGCCGGGAAAGCAAGTCTGAATTCCGAAAGCAATTGGCAATGACGTGGAGGGGTGTGTTAGAATTGGCAATAGGCAATTAGCAATAGGCAAGGATGTGAAGGGCGTGTTAGAAAGGCAATTAGCAATAGGCAATGACGTGGAGGGCGTGTTAAAAAGGCAATTGGCAATTAGCAATGACGTGTAGGGGTGTGTTAGAAAGGCAATTGGAAATATCCAATAGGCAATGACGTGTAGGGATGTGTTAGAAAAGGCAATTTGAAAAGTGCATCCTCATGAAATGGGTTGTGCCTTATCGCAGAGGAGTGATTTGACTGCTCAAAGACGAATCTCTATCGGCCGTAAGGCAGTAATTGCTTGTTTACCAAATCGGTTTTTGCATAGTCGTTTCTGGCTTTCGGTTGCCAATGGAAATCAGTTCAGGTGTGAAAGATGAAAAAGCACTGAGACTTCTGTGAAGTACGACCCTCTCAGTTGCCTAATTGTGTTTTAAATCAAATCGAGAATTTTAACCAGAGAAGTATTGATATCACCATTTTCTCATCTGTATTTTTCTTTCAGGTCGGAAGCCTTATAAAGCTCCTCTTCTTGTTCAAGGAAATGGAATGATTCGGATTCCGCGGCCATTTTTTGAATTCCTTCAGTTATTTCCGCGTACTCATTTTTGCTTAAAAGGAAATCCGCAAAGTCAGAAACTTCCTTGAATTTTTGGTCAGGAAGCCTTGAAAGTCGGTCTATCGTTGTTGCAATTAGCTTCTCCCTTGTGATTTGGTGATTCTTGATTTGAAATTAGTGAATTTTTTGGTTCGCTTGGTTTAATTCGCTTCAAATCTCAATGTATGGCAGGAGTCATTTTAAACTTAAAATACCAGGTTGGCGAACCATTTAAGGCAGCATTCCTGTCCCAATAAATCATGATAAACATGCTCGGGATAACTACACTCATTGCCTGCAAGGC
>JAIVHQ010000374.1 GCA_020200995.1 Flavobacteriales bacterium | reverse complement strand
AGCGTGTATTTTGCTTTGTGCACTTTGTGACTTTCTGGTAGTCAAACTCATGTGAGCGAAGCGAACAACATGAGCGAAGCGAACAACATGAGCGAAGCGAACAACATGAGCGAAGCGAATACCATTCGTGCATTCGTGGCAAAGAAAAAGCTGCCGCACTTCGGCTTCGCTCAGCACAAGCAGGCGGAAGAAAAAGAGGCCACTAATGCACGAATAAAAGCTTCGCTTTTTCTTTCACAAAGTAAAAGTCTTGGGTGGTTCTGCGCCGTGAAATCCGGTGCGTAAATCAATGCGATAAAAATCGACTTCAGCAAGCATACCCCTCATCCCATAGGGGGCATCACCTCATTTTCTACATTATTTTCAAAACCACCCCCTTTTTTTTCATCAGTTTTCACTTTTTAAATCATTTTTTGCTTTAACGCCCCCAATATTTCGGGGTGAGATATTTCTTCGCGGTAGAATTAACCCTCAACAAACCGATATGCGAAGAAACAAAACCTTCGGAATGGCAGCGCTCGCTGCACTGGTGGCATTCAGCCTGCTCGCCGTATTCTTTGAACCCTCCCACCCCGAGGCCACAGAGGCTTTCGATCCGGGCGATATCGCCTGGATGCTCACGGCCACTGCCCTGGTACTGCTGATGACGCCGGGGCTCAGCTTTTTTTACGGAGGTATGGTCAGGGCCAAAAACATCATTTCCACACTCCTGCAGAGTTTTATCGCCTTGGGAATCATTTCGGTGTTCTGGTATGTGGTCGGTTTCAGCCTGGCTTTTGGCGATAGCCTGGGCGGGATTATCGGCGATCCGCGCACCTTTCCGTTTTTCAACAATGTGGGCACGGCGGCCCACCCGGTGATCGCCTCGGGGCTGCCGCTGGTGCTCTTCGCGGCGTTTCAGCTCAAATTTGCCATCATCACCCCCGCTCTCATCACGGGATCCTTTGCAGAGCGGGTGCGGTTTTGGTCGTATGTGATCTTCATCTGCCTCTTCAGCCTGTTGATTTACTGTCCACTGGCCCACATGACCTGGCATCCCGACGGAATTCTGGCGCAGATGGGGGTGCTCGACTTTGCCGGAGGTACGGTGGTGCACATCTCCGCAGGACTGGCGGCCATCGCAGGTGCGCATTACCTCGGCAAGCGCGACCTCAACGGCGACTCGGGCGAAGACCCGGTGCACATTCCCTACGTGATCCTGGGAACGGGATTGCTGTGGTTCGGTTGGTTTGGCTTTAACTCGGGATCGGCACTGGCCGCCGATGAAGTGGCCGTGAGCGCCCTTTGGAACACCCACCTCGCATCGGCCGCAGCGATGATCACCTGGATCGTTTTTGATGCAGCACGCGGAAAGCGGCCGGGGGCCCTCGGTGCCTGCATCGGCGCGGTGGTGGGACTGGTGGCCATCACCCCCGCGGCGGGATTCGTGACGGCCGGGCCAAGCCTCTTTATGGGAGTCGCAGCGGCGCTCATCAGCAACCAGGCCATGCACGTTATGAGCCGCAGGTCGCAGCTCGACGATACCCTCGACGTTTTTGCCTGCCACGGCCTCGGCGGAATCACGGGCATGGTGCTCACAGCTGTTTTCGCCGTCGACGGCGGTCTGCTGACCACAGGCGATCCGACCCTTCTGGTCAATCACCTCCTGGCACTCGTCATACTCATCCCGATGATCCTCATCGGCTCGTGGGTCATCTTTTTAGTCACCGACCGGATTGCTCCCCTCCGCGTGTCAGCCGAGCAGGAGAAAATCGGGCTGGACTTAAGTCAGCACGACGAGTTGATTAAAGGATTCGGGTGACATCAAGCCAAATCAAACTCAGAAGTTGAGCCGCAGATTCACTGCAATGTTGCGTCCGGGATGGGTCACATTGAAGGACCTAAGAATGGACATGTGGTCTACATAAACTGCATTGAGTGCATTGAAGACAGAGATTCCGGCAGTAAAAACAGTCGATCCCATTGGAAAACTGCGTTCCGCACCGGCGTCGAGGAGAAAGTAAGCAGGCGTGATGGCTTCTCCAGGGCCCGGTCGGTTCTGCAGTGCGGCGTAACGTCCTCCGAGAAACAGGGATGTGGCATCATCGGCGAAAGGCCTTCCTCCGATTCGAAACATGAGCTGATCGGGCGGGACAAAGGTTAGGTTCTCGTCGCTGTTGAGGTCTTCGCCGCGGATGATGTGGGCAGCGGCACTGAGTGTCAAGCGGTCGTCGCCGAAAGGCATGTAGGCCGCACTGAACTCACCGCCGTAAAGCACCCCGTCGGTTTGGTCGAAAGCCCATATTTCGAGGCCGTCATCGCGCAATTCGCCCGTGGCGGCGAAGAAGAGATCGGCCTGAAGGCTCTGCTCCCGGCCGAAATCTGCATCGCCGATTTCAAAGCGGTTGGTGCCCGGGTGAGGACCGTTGCTGAAGAGCTCGGCCAGGTCGGGTGCGCGAAACCCGGTCGAAAAGTTGGCTTTGAGGGTGTGCCCCTCCCCGATTTTATGGCTTGCGCCAAGCGATCCGGTGAACCCCGAAAAATTGCGCGATAGTCGGCGGTCGGAGGGATTTCCAGGAAGGGTGAAGCCGTAATCGATCAGGTGAGGCACGCCTGCATCTCCGCGGATGTTTCGAAAATCGTAGCGCAACCCCGCCTGAATGAAAGTCTTTCCGAGCTCGAGGTCGGACATGTAATAGAGCCCCGTCTCATTGAAGCGCGCGTCGGGAACGAGAATCTCCTTGGCCTCTTCCTTGTTTCGCTCGTCCAGGACGCTCCCCTGCACGCCGAGGGTGTTGCGCCACTTTTCCGTGGTGGCATGCGCTATGCGGGCGTTGTAAAAAATGTGGTGTTGCACCAGTCCAAGGTCGATCTCGTCGGCCACGTCTTCGATTTCTTCGCGGTCGTTCATGTGCCACGAGAGTTGCAGGGCCGTGTTGAACCTGCCGTGCTCGGTGGTTTGGTTGTAGGAAACCATGTGGTCGCGGACCTGCTGAAAAGGCAGCTGCATGTTGCGGTCGGAGCGCGAAGTGGCGAGGGTCTCGGTGTTGTCCATTTCGTTGTCGTCGATAATGCCGAGGTCTTGCGAAAGGTAGGTGTAGCTCAGTTTGCTTTTAAAGCCGGGCCTGTCGAAGCCCGCGTGGAGGCGTATGTTCTCGCTGCCGTTCGTGATCGTGCACCAACAGCACCCCGCCCACGGCTCCCGATCCGTAGAGCACTGAAGCCGGACCCTTGATCACATCGAGGTGGCTTACGCCCAAATCATTTAGGCCGAGGCCGTGGTCGGCGCCCCACTGCCTGTTTTCGAGCTTTGCACCTTGGTACACGGTGACCACACGCGAGAAGCCGAGTCCGCGGATAAAGGGTTTTACAATGCCCTGCCCCATTTCTGCGCCGTACACGGAGGGATCTCGCCTGGCGAGCGACCCCAGTCCGCCAGGCATGCCTGTCGTCTCGGGTTTTCGGGCATCGACGCGCGATACAGTGTAAGGGGTGCGGCTGTCGAGCCCCGTTTGCGCGTCGATGACCGTTACCCCTTCGAGGGTGATTTTTCGCGGCGATAAGCGTATTTCCACCGATACGAGGGCACTGCTCACGCAAATAGAGTCGCGGTAAGGAAGGTATCCGAGCAGTGACACTTCGAGGAGGTGCGTGCCCTCGGGCACATTTTTCAGGACAAAGGTGCCATCGGCCGTGGTGTAAGTCCCGATACCGAGGGTTGCAATGCCGACTGATGCTTCGGAGAGGGGGCCTTCGCTCGATGCAACTTTTCCGGCCACGGAGCCGCTTTGGGCTTGTGCATTTAATGCTAAAAACAGAAAAAAGATACCGAGGCCATGCACCATACACCCTGAATTCAAGAGATTGTAGAGATGTATTTTCATCAAATTAAAAATATTCACAAGTGCAAATATAAATATTTAGATTAGCCTAAACATTATTATTGGCGAACTTTATTAACTAGTATGTTCATCGGAACATTTTCATAGAAAAAGGATTCGGAAAATTTTATTTCCTTCGTTGATAACCAAACTGTCCAATCATGGGAAACCGAGCGAAGAGAAACCCCTCAACCAAATTATCCAACACCTCTCCCAACCGCCTTTCCGTGTGGCGTAGAGAGGCCGTGACCATCAAAAAGCCGCACACATACCGGCGCTTCACGGTCGAGCACATACTGGAGGATGCCGCCGACACTTTTTTGCTGAACAAGGGAATCCTGTTCACCTGCAGAGAACTGCTGCTGAGGCCCCGCGATGTGGTTGAAGGCTTTTTGGACACAGAGCGCGAGCGTTACACCCACCCGGTCAAATATTTCATTCTGGCTGCGGGTATTTACCTTTTCATTTTGCTCAAAGCAGATCTTTACGACATCGGGGCGATGGTCGTCAACGCACCCGATATTGATGCACAGAAAACAGGTATAGAGCTCATGCAAAAGTATTTTCTGAATTACCTCAACGCCTGGATGGGTGTGAGCATCTTCTTTTTTGCCCTGATGACCCGACTTTTTTTTCGCAAAGCCAGGTTCAACTATGCGGAGCACCTCATCATCAACACGTATTTATTAGCGCAAATCACGGTGTTCTACATTTTGCTTTCGCCGCTTGCTGCCATTCAAGGAATTTGGGGTCATCAGCTAATTGAGAGCATTGTAGCAGTGGTTTTCACTTGCTTTTTCTACGGGCGCGTGTTTCGATTGGGTATTGGCGGCGCTATCGGGAAGTCGATTCTTGTTTATCTTTCTGCTACCCTCATCTTTATGTTTGCGGTTATGCTGTTTTTCTCTTTGATCGGGCTCGTGGCAGGGCTGACTTCTTAGCGGATGTGTTCTGCCCGGTTGATTACCTGCTGAGTGACGTTTGGTTATAGCTTTTGCACTCCTATAAGTAAACAGTTCATCATTCCCGTCATTCAGATGGAGGCCCCAAGGCCGACTGATGAACTACGTGTGCAGGCCATTGGGCGGGAGGGACCTCGCGAGTGGCCGTGCGGCATGCATGTGGGTATGAGCAATCTCCCTTTTTCGGAGGACAAAAGATCGTGTGCGCAAAAACCGTCATTTTTAAGAAAAAGGAGACCCGCCCCGACCTCGGGTCGGGCAAGCTCTTCAGTCATCAACTCCGCTGCGCTGCGTTGACTCCTTACCAATGACAGATTTTTTAAATTACACTTTATGAGTGTGTTAACATTGAATGAACTGGCGC
Organism: Flavobacteriales bacterium; assembly: GCA_020200995.1. Lineage (GTDB taxonomy): Bacteria > Bacteroidota > Bacteroidia > Flavobacteriales_D > Cryomorphaceae > T3Sed10-241. Next base: position 232 of record JAIVHQ010000374.1, on the reverse strand, counting down.
CCGCGCAGTCGCTTTATCTATGGCGAGTGACGGGTATTAAGGCCTCCAGATGTTGATTGTGCTTGACTAAAAACATGAACTGAGAAATACCAGCGTGGGCGAATGCCCACAACAACATTACTTCAAATTGACAAACTATTGCCATTTCCGCAGGTCGTAGATCCTGCAAGGCGGCGGGCGAATGCCCAGCGGAGCATCTTACGCAACTGTCATTACCTTTCTGTAAATGCAA
>JAIVHQ010000163.1 GCA_020200995.1 Flavobacteriales bacterium | reverse complement strand
AAGTGAAAGTTGTGGGTCGTCGCCACGTATATCACATCGATGTCGCTGTTGTTGGAGAGCTCTTCATAAGTGCAGGGTGCGGCGGTGGGGTGCCTTTCGGCAAAATCGCGGGCGCGGTCGGGAGATTTCGACCCCACCGCTGCAAGGGTGCAGCCCTCCGTCGCCTCGATGGCTTTGGCCATTTTTTCGGCAATGATGCCGGCACCCATGATGCCCCAAGTGAGGTTTTTTTCCATTTTTGAACGCTTTACTTTATCATTGGGAAAGGTAGGTGTTTTGTGAAACGGAGCGGAATCGGACTTCGTGAATGCACGCTTCGGCCTTTTTTGTTCCCGACGCGGATTATTCTGTTAATTTTGGGCCTTCATATTTATAAGCCATTGTCTACACCCCAAAACGATCTCATACTTCGAGTCGCCCACGGAGAGCACACTGAGCACACCCCCGTGTGGCTCATGCGCCAGGCGGGCCGCATCCTGCCCGAATACCGCGCCGTGCGTGCATCACTGTCCGGGTTTAAAGAGCTGGTTGAAACGCCCGAAAAGGCCGCCGAAGTCACCATACAGCCCGTCGATATACTCGGCGTTGATGCCGCTATCATCTTTTCCGACATATTGGTGATCCCCGAAGCCATGGGCCTGCCCTATCAAATGATCGAAAAGCGGGGTCCCCACTTCGAGCACACCATCAGCAGCGAGGCAGATTTTGATCGGATTCGCGTGGCTGACGCAAGCGATTTGGGATACGTGTACGAGGCGATTAAGCACACCCTTGACGGGTTGGGCGGCCGCGTGCCGTTGATCGGGTTTGCCGGAGCGCCTTTTACCATCCTTTGCTATATGGTGGAAGGCAGCGGTTCAAAAACTTTTTCCAAAGCCCGAAAGATGCTTGTGCAGCGCCCCGACCTCGCCCACAAGCTCATGGGCATGATCACCGAAAGCACCGTGACCTACCTACGCGCCCAGATTGGAGCAGGCGTGCACATGGTGCAGGTGTTCGATTCCTGGGCGGGCATCCTTTCGCCCGCCGATTACCGCTCGTTTTGCATTCCCTACCTCAAGACCATCTGCGATGCCCTCGAAGGCACCGTTCCCGTGACCCTCTTTGCCAAGGGCGCGCATTATTCCTACGCCGATTTGGCCGCACTTTCGTGCAACACTGTGGGCGTGGACTGGAACACACCTCCCGAAGCAGCGCGAGAAGCTGTGGGTATGAACCGCACCCTTCAGGGAAACCTCGATCCGGCCGCGCTTTACGGAAACGGCAAGGAAATTGTAAAAGCCACCACCGACATGCTTCGGGCATTCGGAAAGCACCGCCACATTGCCAACCTCGGCCACGGCGTGTATCCCGATACATCGCCCGACAACGTCAAAATATTTATAGACACCGTAAAATCATTTCAACATGAATAAGATGATCAGATTTGCTTGTATTTTTTCACTCGCCGCAATTTTACCGTTCGCGCTCAGTGCACAGGATGAAGAGGAAAAGAAGGAAGTACCCGCCGAGAAAAAAGGACCTGAAAACCTAGCTCCCAACGGTAGTTTTGAAGAGTTTGAAGACGGACTGCGAAGAAAAGAGCAGTTTGAACTGGCCAAAGAATGGGCCAATCCTACCGCTGGAAAATCAGAGCTTTACGCCACTGACGTGAGAAGCCGATACATTGCTGTTCCCGACAACATGTATGGCAACGCTGAGCCTGCTGACGGTTCGGGCTATGCAGGACTGACAGCCTACGCATACCGCGGTAAGGAGGTAAGATCTTACCTGCAAACCCGTCTAACCACCGCTTTGGAAGAGCGGGGACTGTACTGCGTGAAATTTAAAGCATCGCTTGCTGAGCGTTCGCGATACGCTTCCAATAATTTGAGTGCATCGCTGGATAAAAGCCAGCTGAGCAGCAAATCGGCCGATAACCTGAGCTCATCAAATCCCGTTTATTCTGAATACAACGACATCGTGGATACCCGTGAAGGCTGGTGGGAATTTTGTGCACTTTACCGCGCCGATGGTAAAGAGAAATACCTCACCATCGGAAATTTTGAAACAAACGACCGCACTAAGACCATTCAGATGGACCTTCCTGAGAAGTACGAGGAAGACGGGCAGCTTGCCGCCGCATACTACTTCATCGACGATGTGAAGGTGGAACCCATCAAGCCGGGCGAAAGCTGCAATTGCGCGAGTGACCGCATTCCTGAGAGCAAAATTATTTTCTCAGGTTCTGTGCAAATGAACGACGAAATGAGCCTCGCCGAAAAAGTTGACGCCATCGATGTGTACTTTTATCAATATCAGGCGCAAGTGGTTTCGGCGGCCGAGCGCACCATCGACAAGGTGGTCGAATTTGAGGTTACAAAGTAATCGCGTCGAGCCGCAAAAACATCTTCGAGGTGTCGTCGTTTTTATAACGGTGGCACCTTTTTTTTTGTACTACAAATTAACACACAAAACCTTGGGCCTGACTCAAATCTTGCGCATCATCGCACTGGGCGCGCTCCCTGCTTTTTTCGCGGAAGCGAGCGGGCAAAACCTCATTCCAAACCCGGGGTTTGAGGACGTTCTGACGCCCGAAGAGTACAATTGGGTGCAGCCGCAGGGCCCATACTACCACTACGAGCGAAAATCCGAGACGGGGCCGAAAGGCGCACACAGTGGATCCTATGTCAACGGAATTTGCATGTACGCCGCCGAGCCCAATGAATACCTCCACGTGAAGCTCAAGGATACTTTGACTGCCGGAGAGAAGTACATATTCACGGCCTTTGCGAGGCTCATGCCCGCGAAAGCCAAATACGCCGAGAGTCAGGAGTACATCGGAGTATTTTTCGGGAAAAGGCGACTCGACACCCACATCCCTGGCGACATGTACCTCAGTCCGCAGTTGCAACTCCGCCTGCCTAAATTTTCACGTTTTGACTGGTTCGTACTGCGCGACACAATCACTGCAGCCGGCGGTGAGGAGTATCTGACCCTTGGATACTTCCCCGAATTGCATAAGCGCGCGAGGGACGAACGGGCCTCAGACAATTTTATGGCCGAGATAGAACGCGAATACGCCGCCGCGAACCGCAAAATAGAGCCCGCAGCCGAAGACGATAAGAGCTGGCTTTACCTGCCACCCGACGAGCAGAAAGCGTACTTCAAGGAGAAAAAGAAAAAGGACCGAAAGGCCGAAAGAAAGCGGAGACGACGCAAGCTTCCCCGCGTTGACTGCCCGAAGCCCGCAACGGGAAGTACCAGAAATGGGAAGTCGGGCGTACTGATTGAGGGGATGCCGGAAAGAAACAATCCATTTGTGGTGCGGTACTACTTCGATGATTTTTGCCTGGCACGACTCGTGGATGGTGAAGCCATTTGCAACGATGACGTGGAGGTTGTTACTCGTGAAGAACTCAAAGAAGGAGCTGTTTTTTCTCTGCAGAATGTATTCTTCGACCTCGACAAGGCCAACCTGCTTGAAGAATCAGAAATACAGCTCGATGCCTTGCGCTATTTGCTCGAGGAGCGGCCCGCGCTGGAAATTGAGATCCGCGGGCACACCGACAATCAGGGCAGCGAGGAACACAATGTCGA
>JAIVHQ010000025.1 GCA_020200995.1 Flavobacteriales bacterium | reverse complement strand
TCAAAGTAGTCCGCGAGTTCGGTGACCGTTCCGCGGACTGTTTCTTCGTGGAGCTTAGTGATTTCCCGAGAAACGGAGGCCCGTCTCTCGGCTCCGAAAAATTCGGCAAACTGCGTGAGGGTTTTCACCATGCGGTGCGGCGATTCGTAAAACACCATGGTGCGCTGCTCTTCGGCCAGTTCGCGAAGTCGCTTTTGGCGGCCCTTCTTGTGGGGCAGGAATCCCTCGAAGCAAAACCGATCGACGGGCAGGCCCGAATTGACCAGGGCGGGCACAAATGCCGTGGCACCGGGGAGGGTTTCCACATCGATTTCGGCCTCAACGCAGGCGCGCACGAGGAGAAATCCCGGGTCGGAAATGCCCGGCGTGCCCGCGTCGGTGAGGAGGACCACCTGCTGCTCGCTCTGCAAAATCTCGATGACCTTGTCCAGCATGCGGTGCTCGTTGTGGGCGTGGAAGGCCATGAAGTTCACCTTGATATCGTAGTGCTTGAGCAACTTTCCGGAGGTGCGCGTGTCTTCGGCGAGCACCACATCGGCGGTGCGGAGCACTTCAAGGGCGCGGTAGGTGATGTCGCCGAGATTGCCGATGGGCGTAGGTACAAGGGTGAGTTTGGGCATGGTCGGGGTCAAAAGGTTTCGATAAAGGTACGCAGCAGCATGAAAAGCCCTTCGTAGTTGGTCCAGTCAAGGCCGTCGGCCAAATCGTCCACATCGTGGTAGGCCGTGATGTGGCCCTCGGTGTAGATGAAGACTGCCTGCACTCCCGCTTCTGCAAAAAAGTAGTGATCGCTGTTGGGCGCGTTGCCGCGAAGCCTGATTTTGGGCACGTAGTCGAATTCGGAATTGATGGCGGCCATCCGGGCCATTTCGGCTTTTTGGGCGCGCCCGTTTACGGCAGTGATGCCCGTGGCCGCGCTGCCCATGAGGTCAAGGTTGAGTAGAAAGCGGATTTCGTTCATGTCGACGGCGGGATGTTCCGTAAAAAACCGCGACCCGAGCAGGCCCGCCTCCTCAGCGGCGAAGGCGATGAAGTAGAGATCGAAGGGAGGCGGGCTTTCCGCAAAATGAGCGGCGAGGTCGAGCAGTGTTGCGGTACCGGAGGCATTGTCGCTGGCCCCCGGAAAGAGGGCCTCGCCCATGCGGCCGAGGTGGTCGTAATGGGCTGTGATGACGAGGCAGCTGTCGCTGCGCCGTCCCGGAAGCATGCCGATGACATTGGCGGCCTCGACTTCACGCATCTCCGGGGCCACGTCGAGCTTTATTTTCTTGGTGTTTCGAGGAAAAACTTCTGAACGCACTTCGAGGGCCGCGTGTTTGTGCCTTCGCTGCCCCACCGACCAAGTGAGCTTTTCGGGCACCACCTGAATGACGGGGCCGCGGTCGAGGGCCGCTATCTTAAAGGTGTGAAATTTCGAAACCGTTTCGGGGTCGGTGATTCCCTCCATCACCACTGCGGGGATGCGCTTCTTGCGCAAGGCGGGTGGATCGGCTCCTTTGAAATGCGATGAGTCGAACCACTGAACGGCAAACTTTCCGCGGCTGATGCCCGTGGAGGGATCGGCGATAAAATCGCGGCCGGGGACGAGTTCCCGCTTTCCGGCCTTGAGCAGAAGGGGGGCTTCATACACGTTTACCGCAAAGGAAAACGGCTGAAAATAAGAGTCTCCGACAGGCTGCAGTCCGATTTCGTGAAAGCGATCGGCGACGTATTCAGCGGCCTTCTCGGTGCCACCGTGTACGTATCCGCGGCCGTGCATGGCAGAGTCGGTGAGGGCGGCGACATCGGTCTTCACGCGATCGAGGTTTTGCCCGAAAAGGGGCTGAACCGCGAGGAGAAATACTATGGCGACCGACCGCATCACCCTCAGAGGTATCGGCGCTCCACGAGGCCGATGAATTGCTTGACGGCAGGGTTTTTCTTCTCCCAGTCGAACTGATCCATCAGCGAGTTTTGGATGTACTCATCGGCTTCGATCAAGCTGTTGAAATTGTTAAGCTTCTCGACGGCGGCGCTGTAGGCTTCATTGTCGTTTTTGAAAAGTACGGACACAAAGCGAAAGCGAAGGTTGATGCCGATGGCCGATTTGAGGTCGGGCACGGGGGTTTGCTCGAGTTTTTGCGCCAGCGTTTTGGAATCAGCCGTTTTGAACTGATCGTTGATGCTCCTCTCCATCCGCTTGATTTCTTCGATGGAGTCGATGAGCGAAATTTGGTTTGGGGCCACTTCGGACGCGGGCTTTCCAAAGCGAAAAGCGGGGCGCTCCTCATCACCGGTCGCAGAAGCCTCGGCAGGTTCGTCATTCGGTTCGGGATCGGGCGTAAGTTCGCGGGTTTCGTCAGTCATGGGTTTGGCATCCGCTACAGGTGGCGCCTCGACAGTTTCTTCAGCGGCGGCGGGCGGTGCTTCGGGCGCGGCTTCCGGCTCGGAGACGGCTGTGGGGTCCTCTTCTTTTTCCGGAAGGGCATCACCTTTTCCCGTAAGGAAATCTGCAGCCCCCTCTTCTTCAAAAGCCTTGAACCGCAGGATGACCATGCGCTCGTACAATTGCCCGGAAAGGGCGTGCATCTCCATAATTTCGTCGGCGGTGAGCTGACCGGCTTCCAAGCTGTCCGACATTTTACTCAGCCTTTCGGCAATGGCTTTGATGGTCATATATCCCTGTTCTTTTTCCATGGCAAAAACGTGAAAAGGCCCGCAGGCGTGTTTGTGCGCCGTTATATTTGGTTAATTTAGCAGCCTTGGCAAAACTAATCGATATTCGCGAACGGGCGAAGGCCTGTCCATATAATGTATCCACTGCATGTTCTTAGAAGATACCGGTAAGGCGAGGAGACGCGGCGAAGGATCGATTGAGGTGATCTGCGGGTCTATGTTTTCCGGAAAAACGGAAGAACTGCTGCGCAGGCTCAAGCGCGCCAAAATCGCCAAGCAAAAAATCGAAGTTTTCAAGCCCGAAATCGACACCCGCTACGACGAGGAAGAAGTGGTGAGCCACGACCGCAATGCGGAGCTGAGCACCCCGGTGCCGGCATCGGAGCACATCCTGCTCATGGTCTCGGCCGATGTGGATGTGGTGGGCATTGACGAGGCTCAATTCTTTGACGACAACCTGCCCCACGTGTGCAACGAGCTTGCCAATCAGGGCATGCGCGTGATCATCGCGGGACTCGACATGGATTTTCAGGGCCGCCCTTTCGGGCCGATGCCCTACCTCATGGCCATCGCCGAATACGTGACCAAGGTGCACGCCATCTGTGTGCGCACGGGCAAACTCGCGAACTACTCTCACCGCATCAGCGGGGGCAGCGAAACGGTGGAGCTCGGCGAGCGCGATCGGTACGAGCCCCTGAGCCGCGCCGCCTACCTGCCCGCCCTCGAAGAGGAGAAAAACAAAAAAGCGGAGCGCCCGGAATGATGCAGCGGAGCGGGTATTCACTTCAGCAGTTTGCCGAAATGATCGGTGGCACCATCGTTGGCGCAGCTTCCGATGTCGACATCATTCACCTGGTGACCGACAGCCGCCAATTTACCCCGCGCGAGGGGGCGGTGTTTTTTGCCCTGAAGGGCGAGCGAAACGACGGCCACAATTACGTAAAGACCCTCGCCGATGCGGGGATGAAAAACTTTGTGCTCTCAAACCCTGCTGTGGCTGCGGGCATTGATGGCATCAACGTGATTCGTGTAGATGACACCCTCGCGGCCCTTCAGAAAGCGGGGGCTGCGCATCGGGCGCGGTTCGACATTCCCGTCACGGCCATCACGGGCAGCAACGGCAAAACGGTGGTGAAAGAGTGGCTGTTTCAGCTCCTGCAAAAAAAGCAGCGCGTGATGCGCAGCCCGCGGAGTTACAACTCGCAAATCGGGGTGCCGCTTTCGGCGTGGCTCCTCGGCGAAAGGCACGAAGCCGCCATTTTTGAGGCGGGCATTTCAAAGCCGGGTGAAATGGAAAAGCTTAAAGAAATTATTACTCCCGACACCGGGATATTCACCAATATAGGCCCGGCGCATGCAGAAAACTTTAAAGACATAACTTCAAAAGTAAATGAGAAACTAAAGTTATTTACTGAAGTAGAAAGACTCATTTATTGCCGCGACCACCGGGAAATTGACAGCCGCATTCGAGCCGTTTTTTCCGGAAAGGAAACCATGCTGCGAAGCTGGTCGCTCATAGATTCTGATGCTGACCTGCACATTGCGCTCGAACGAGGTGAGGAGAACACGTCGATGCATTGCACTTATGGTTCGCGAAAATTTACGGCAGTGCTGCCATTTACCGATGCGGCTTCGATCGAAAATGCGGGGCACTGCATCATGTACCTGCTCGAAGCGGGGCATTCCGATTCGGAAATCGCGGAGGGTATATCGGGGCTAACTCCAATTGCCATGCGGCTGGAGCAACTCGACGGCATCAACGGGTGCACCTTGCTGAATGATGTGTACAACTCCGACCTCGCCTCGCTCGAGATCGCTCTGGACCAACTAAAGCTCCAGCGCAAGAACAAAACCTTCATCGCCATCGTGAGCGATCTGGTGCAAACGGGCGAGCCGCCCGAAACGCTCTACCCGAGGGTGGCCGAACTGATTGCCCTGAAAGGAGCAGATCGATTTATCGGCATCGGGCCCGACATATCGTCGCAACAAGAAGCATTCAAAGGGATCCAGGCGGAATTCTACCCCGATACCTCGGCCTTTTTGCGCGACTTCAAACACGGCGATTACCGGTCAGCCAACATTTTGATCAAAGGTGCGCGGCGGTTCAGCTTCGAGCGGATCACTTCCATCCTTTCCGAAAAAACCCATGAGACCATCCTGGAGATTGACCTCGAAAGGCTTCGCGAAAACCTCGATTTCCTCCGATCCCGTTTAAATCCCGACACCAAAATAATGGTGATGGTCAAGGCCTTCTCTTACGGCAGCGGGGCATACGAGATCGCGAGAACCCTGGAATTCTACGGCACCTCCTATCTCGCCGTGGCCTACGCCGACGAAGGCATTTCTCTTCGAGAGGCAGGCATCACCATGCCGATCATGGTGCTCAACCCCGAGATCAGCACATACGACGCCATGATTCGGTACCGCCTGGAGCCACAAATTTTCAGCTTTCTGACCCTCGAAAAATTTACGCAGGCACTTTTCGCCCGCGAAGGAGACTGGCCTTTTCCGATTCACATCAAAATAAACACGGGGATGAACCGGCTGGGTTTTGATCCGAACGAAATGCAAGAACTCGGCTCACGATTGGCGGCCAATGACGCAGTCAAACCCGTCGCGGTATTTACCCACCTCGCAGGGAGCGATGCCGAGGGCTTCGACCCGCTGACTGAAAAACAGGTGGCCCGATTTGAAGCAGCCGTTGCCGAGCTCGACAAGTGGATTGAAAAGCCCTACATGAAGCACGTGCTGAATTCGCAGGGGGTACTCCGCCATCCGCAGTATCAATTCGACATGGTGCGCGTGGGCTTGGCCCTTTACGGCCTTTCCGGAAATCCCGAATTTCGCAAGCATCTCAAGCCTGTGAGCAGGCTGATTACCACCGTGTCGCAGGTGCGACATGTGGAAGCGGGAGAGGGCGTGGGATACAATCCCAAGAATACATTGGAGCACCCGACCGAAGTAGCCGTGATTCCCGTGGGCTACGCAGATGGCATTCCGCGCACGTTGGGAAACGGGAAAGGCCATGTGATGATTCGCGATACGCGGGTTCCCTTTGTCGGGAATATCTGTATGGATATGAGCATGGTGGACGTGACGGGTGTCGGGTGTCGCGAGGGCGACAAAGTGGAGGTTTTCGGCGATCGCATGGACGTGTACGAAATGGCCGACAACCTCAACACCATTCCCTACGAGGTGCTGACCAGCATCTCGCAGCGGGTAAAAAGAATCTACCTGCATCAGTAGGACTCCAAGGGTTAGGTTGGAATCCTATGTGCATCTCGCCGTTTAAATTGTTAAATTTGTTGTTCTGCAAAAAAACCATTTTCAAAAACCATCAACACATGAAATATATTTTACCCTTTTTTATCGCGGTCCTGGCCCTTATTTCTTCGGGAGCTCAGGCACAAATGAAAAAAGTGCCCGGCGAAATGATCGTTCAGTTCAGCGCCGATGCCGAACCCGAATCGGTCGTTGAGGCCTATAGAAACTTTGGCAATGAGGCGACAAAACTGACCGTGGGAGATTTACTTTCCGCCCACATGAGGACTTATTTGTTGAAATACGATCCGACTTTAGAGAGCAAAGACGCATTGCTCGAAGCCCTGAGGCGTGATGACAAAATCAGCATTGCGCAATTTAACCACTACGTTACCCAAAGGCAAAACGACACCATCGTTCCCAACGATCCTGAGTTTGACGGTCAATGGCACCACCAAAACACCGGTCAGAACGGAGGAACTGTAGGGTCGGACATCGGCTCAACCCAAGCCTGGGACATCACCACCGGTGGATTGACAGCAACGGGCGACACCATTGTGGTGTGCGTGATTGAAGGTGGAAACCTGAATCATCCCGACCTGCAGGACAATGCATGGGTGAATCAGGGCGAAATTCCCGGCAACGACATTGATGATGACGGAAATGGATTTGTGGACGACTACCTGGGTTGGAATGTGAATTCGATCAGTGACCAGGGCGTGCTGCAGGGCGGCCACGGCACGCAAGTGATGGGTATGATCGGCGCTACGGGAAACAATGAGCTCGGCGTGGCCGGAATCAACTGGAATATAAAAATCATGTCAGTGGCAGGGGAAAACCTTTTCAATGAGGCTTCTGTGGTGGCTGCTTACAACTACCCGCTGGTTCAAAGAAAAATCTACAATGAAACGGACGGCGAGAGTGGCGCTTTTGTGGTCGCTACCAACGCATCCTGGGGAATCAACGAGGGCAATATGTTGGACGTTCCGATTTGGAATGCATTCTACGATACCCTCGGTGTTCATGGAATTCTGAACTGCGGAGCCACGGCCAACGCGAACCTTAACGTGGACGTGGTCGGCGACATCCCAACCGGTTCTACCAGCCCTTACATGGTCAGCGTGACAGCGACCAACCGCAACGACGTCCGCACCTTTTCCGCGTACGGCGCGACCACCATTGATTTGGCTGCTCCCGGCGAGCAGGTGCTCACCACCCAGGGCAACCAGGGATACGGCACCACCTCGGGCACATCCTTTGCATCGCCGCTCACTGCAGGCGTGATTGCATTGCTGTATTCCACACCCTGCCCTTCGCTGATGGAATTGGCAAAATCCAATCCGCAACTCGGTGCCGACTACATCCGCTATGCGCTGATGGAGGGGACAGACCCCATTGCAAGCCTCGAGGGCTTTACAGTGACAGGAGGTCGCGTGAATGCCTACAACAGCCTGAATTTACTGCTCGACAACTGTGGTGAAAGTGTTTGCCTTCCTCCTTTCTCCTTCGATTTCGAACTTACTGACGATACCCTCTACACCTTTACATGGAATTCGATCGACACGGCAGGCGTGGCATTGCGCTACCGCATGGAAGGCGAAGAAGAATGGACCGTAGTGGACAGTGTTGACCTGGCTACTTTCGAATTTGCCGCGGAAAATCTTTGCGCGAACTACGAGTTTGAAATTGCCTCTTTGTGCTCAAGTGTGGATGGAGAATACAATTTTGGTAACACCAGAACTTTTGAAACCAAAGGCTGCTGCATAGCACCCGAGGAGTTTGCTTCAGACGAGATTGAGGAAAATGTAATTAATCTGCTTTGGAGCACCGATTTCGCACTCGATCTGTACGAAGTCTTTTACCGCATCGAGGGGCAGTCCGAATGGATATCAGCTGACGTCAGTGAAAGCGGTTCGCTTTCGGTTTCAGGCCTGGAGGGATGTACCTTTTATGAATTTCTGGTACAGCCCGTTTGTGCAGACGACTTTGATCTAGGCACTTCAATTACCATTCGCACCGCAGGCTGCGGGCACTGCATCGACGCTGAATTCTGCGACAATTTCGGCACCAACTCAAGCTGGGAGTACATCGGCTCCATACAGGTTGACGATATCCTGGTAGAAACAGAAAACAGCGGCGGATATGCGCTCATAGAAGACACAGGGCTCGAATTTGAAACCTTTGGGGTATATGAGTTGACGGTTACTCCCGAATACCCGCAAGGCCCTACCTTCAATGAATTCATCAGGGTGTGGATAGACTTTGACCAGGATGGCGAGTTCAGTGCAGATGAATTGGTATTATCGACTGTACAGGCTTCAGCTAACCCTGTAACGGGAGATGTGTCTATACCCGAAACAGCTGAATTGGGCAACACCCGCATGCGCGTAGCCATGAAATATGTGACCGGTGCAGGGCAGGTAGTAGAAGCCTGCGAAACTTTCGGAGACGGAGAGACCAAGGATTTCTGCATTGAAATACTCGAAGGCACGGATCCCGACTCGACGGTCAGTACCACAGACCACGATCACTTCGGAAGGCTCACCATTTTTCCAAATCCAAACTCGGGCGAATTTGCCATAGAAGCCACCGCTTTTGGCGGGCCCGGAATGGAGCGCCCCGTGATGCGCATTTACGACATCGCAGGGAGGATGATAGAGCAGCGGATGATCACCCGCGATGTAACGCAAATCGACATGCGATCACCCGAAAACGGCATTTACCTCTACAGTGTGGTGAACGGCAATTCGGGAGAAGTGATCTTCAGCGGAAAATTCATCATTGCCCGATAAGCCTCCGAGGCTTCATCAAATGGAATTCAATTGCCCGGGGTCATGCACCTCGGGCTTTTTTTTGGTTTGGGAATCAGGCAGGATGTAGTTGGGTGGGTGGATACTTCAATTCATTCCTATTCTCGACATTTCGCAGGAAGAGCCCCTTGCGGTGATTTGTCTTTGTATAAATCACAGATGTCCTCTAGCGATTCTTTCGCTTGTAGGGTCCACTCAATTTTAACTTTTCGCGTCACCAATTGTCGCTTTCTCTGGATTAAATGTGTAGAAGATCGTAGTATGAGGAGATATTTGGTATTCGTGGGTATGAACTTTTCTGAGGGACTTTTCTGCCGTGTGTGATGGGTGGCAATGGTTTCAACTCCCTTTTCCAACTGCTCAAAAAAATGCTCTATCTCCTTGTCCGTCCACTTGGCTTCAAGATGATCAATGATTCGATCCAGCTGCTCGTCTGCAGTGTCTGTCCATTCAATCTCTAAAGTCACTTTTTGTATTTGCCTTTAACCTCATGATGCGGCTTTGTTTTTCCATCTTTCAGGTCATTTAAAGATCTTTCCAGCAGCGTACCGGAGTAAACTCTTAAAGGCGCGGATCAAATCCGGATCTTTGATTTTGGCAACTTCGTTTTGTATCCAAATGATGTCGGCGTCTAAATTCATGATACTTCATTTGTATCCAAGTTAGTGAATTCATTGAGACGGAAGATGCATGTGTAATCTATTGCTTTTTCTCCATCTGCTTGAGCAGCGGCTCCAGGGCCATGTGCATCAGCGTGTCGAGCACTTCCTGCGGAAACTCGTGGGTGATGGGGGTGCCGGCGGGGACGATTTTTTCGTCCCAGCGGGAAATATTCCTGAGGTATTCTAAGCTTCCGTTGTTGTAAAAAGCAATGTACAGTTCTTGGCCAATCATATACCTATCATTACCCGTTTTGTAGACAAATTCCAAACCACCTCCTCCCGACTTTTCCGGTTCAAGACTCGCGTTGTAACATATAATCGGCACCAATGTATTTTCATCAAATTTTTGCTGCTTCAGAAAGTTCTTCAGCTTTCTATTTCTCCATCTAAGCTTTGGATCGATCAATATGTCCAACTCCCCATCATTAACCAGCTCATTAGGACTCAAGCCATGTGTTTCTAAACTTCTTCGCAGCATAGTCTCGATATCATTGTCAATTTTGAGAGTATCAGTAATCAACCTGTGACTTCCTTTTCTTTGACCCGCTGAAAAATGAAATGTTGAAATATGGACATCATTTGATTTGATAATAGCTTTGTGAGAACGATAATTTAGAATCTTTGCTTTAGTGTAGTACGGATGGCGACATGAACTGATTGTCAAAGCAATAGACAGAAAAATCAAATATCTCATAACAATCCTACTAATCAAACAGAATATTGCCCCCTGCTAAAGACCACTTGAAGCCGGACACCCATCCCTTCGCTATTTGTGATCTGCCGGTATAAAATCCCCTGGGAGGGTATCCATTATACTCGGCATATGCGCGCTGTTTGATCAGAGAAGTTACCGTCCACTCGGCAGCGTATATACCCGCACCGATGCCAAGTCTTGTACCACTTCTCAATTTATTCTCTGCACCAGTGAAAACCTCACCAATGCCAACTCCGGCCGCACCCCCCGCAGCAAACATACCTACGTGCTCGTACCACTCTCGGCGATCAAAGTACTTCTTTTCGGTGTAGGCAAAGTCGTAGGCCGTGGATTGGAGGCCGTATTTCCCAAAAGTCTCTGCCCCTTTCCAAAAAGATTTTGAGGCAAGTTTTTTGCTTTTTGCCAGTTTTCCGGTACCGCTATAAACAGAGAGCGCACACCATCTCCTTTTTTTGTGTTTACGGCAGTATTCAGAACCCCGCCCACAAAAGCGCCGGCGAGCTTTGACTCTGCTCCCACTCCAAACGCAGCACCTGCAAAACCTACCCCGAAGTCAGCCGCAGTACCTAAGCCAAAATCACTCCAGCCGCTCTCATAATCATAATTTGAAAGCGCATTTATGGTTCCGCTTTTAAGCCCTGCCTTCATAACAGGTTTTGCTAAAAAACTCCCGACTTTCGTTTTGGCTCCTGTCGCTGCTGTGGTTTTAGCTCCTGCTACTGTCACGGTTTTAGCCACAGGCGCAACCCCGCTGGCTACCATGGCTCCCATTGCTGCTCCTTTAAATCCTGCAAACAACGCCTCCCGCCCTGACTGATGCACGCCATTTTGGGTGGCTATCGCCCCTGATCCCAACATTCCTGTTATAAAACCCACAAACATCAAGGCCGGAAATATAAATTCTCCGTCGGGATCTACATAGCTCACCGGATTATTCCCCATGGCCAGATAAGGATTCGAGAACTGCATCGCAGGATCAGGCGTAAACCACCTCCCCAACTGCGGGTCGTAGAAGCGGGCGTGGAAATCGTACCCCGATATGGTCACGCAAGTTTGATGGGAGGCATGCGTATAATGAATGGCGTGACCTGACGGGGCAGGCATCTCGAGGCCGGAACTTACTTCCTGATTGAATTCGCCCGTTTGGAGCTCTTTGGAAGTGTACATGTTTTTGTAATCCTCCGAGATGCCGTTGAGGCCTGAGATGCGAAGGCCGTAGGGGTAGTAATGATTAATTTGTCTCGCCTTGCCCCTCGCAGTTGTAATCAAAAAATTATCGAAGATAATTTCCTTATCGGTACTCCCGTTGCTCACGTAAATGTGTAAGAACCCATCGTTGTGCATGAGAATTTCCTCCGTGAGCAGCTGTTCGAGCTCGTTGGGGTTCTCCACCTGTTTGGCGCCGGAGTTTGCGGGCACCAGGTTGAGCTGACGGTCGTAGGCCAAATACACCAAATACCCCTGCGGGCGATTTAAAGTGGTGGTATCCATCTCGGAGGCCAGAAAGTTAAAGATGTCACCCGCAGCGCTTGTGCTTCCGTTGGCGAGGCTCATGAGTTGAGCCTCGGTGAGGGGCATGATGATGAGGATTTCGCAGACAGGGTTCCTCATGCCCGACTTAAAATGATATGTTATTCTGCCATTCACGATTCAAATTCTACGCAAGTTACAGAATTCCAATGGAAGGGTTCTAACCATTGGCACCCTATTGAAAAGTCTATGGCAGCTTAAGAACTCAACCCTCAACTCTGTCGGTTCGCCGGCGGCTCACTGTTAATAGGGTTGCTGCGCCCGATGGTGCGGGCCTCAATGGCCGTGGCGCAGTTGAAAATCCGCGCTTTCAGCGATAAGCAATGATAGAGTCCACAAGTTTTCAAGACTCATCCAAAAGGCAATCCGGGGTGACAATCAAGGCAACGGTGTTTCACCCGCTGACTACACATGTGATCCCCATCCCTTCAGCAGCTTGCCGTGCTTTTCGATCATCAATCATCAAATATGACGCATTCAATTCCTTGTAAAGAATGAGCGCCTCAGATTCTCCGTAATCCAAAAGTGACGACAAATAATTCTTGCCTGCAATCGATCTCACCCGACCCTCAAACGTGCTAAGAATATCCAAGTAAAATTTTGTGTTTTGGTCTCGGGTTACCTCTTCCCACACAGCCTGTGGAATGCAAAACTCTTCAAAGATCTCATGCAGAAGACCGAGAGCATCGGCCAAAGCCAAAGAAATCACAGGGCCCGCATCTGCGATGACAAGCCCCTTTTTCATCCCCGCTTCAATTTTCGCGCATCAGCTTCGACTTCACGGACTCCGAGAAGCGAGATGGGGATGCGGTGGTCGGCGAGCAAATCTTCAAATGCCAAACGTGACATCCCCGCAATTTGGGCAGCCTTTCCGATGCTGACAATCTCTCGGGTGTACAGGTGCATGGCCAGTGAGCGCTTGACACGGTCAGAAAAATCCCTCTCCGACTCATTCAGTAGATTGAGCAGGTCATCGGGCAATTCAATATGTATCGTTCGCTGCGCCATGGGTGTGTTTTAAGTAAAGATAAGGATTTTCACAATCTGAACGACATTCAGTGCCTTGATCTACCCAAATTAAGGGTAATCATGCCCATGCGTTGATTTCGGGATATGGATGCAATTGGTCGGGACCGTGAGAGCAGACAGACAATCGATGAAAAATTACTCGTCCGAAAAATTTTCTGTCGTTGAAAAACCACACGCTCCCCCTCAACTCCCCCGGTTCGCCAACAGCCCCGACGGCTCTGCGCTCAAGGGTTGTTGCCCCCGAGGGCATGAACTTCGACAAGCTTGATCAATGAACGGTAAAATTTAAGTTGCATTCATAAAGATGCCGTGGAGCCTTTGTACCATGCATCGGATGATTGAATCAGTCCTTCAAACTCCGCGTCCGCGCCGAGAGCAGCCCGTAGAAAAAAGAGAAAAAGGTAACGCCCGCCTGGGTTTCCAAAGTGTCCTCAGTGAGGCAGGCCACGAATGCAATCAACAAAAATGCCATGTGGAGATATGAAATCTTGCCGCCGAAAAACGGCACCAAAAACATGGCAAAGAAGTAGATAAAACCAACCAAACCGAAAGAGATAAAGAAGGTCAGAAACTGGTTGTGGGCCCGCAGGCGGTATTGTTCGGCCAGGTTCATACTGCTCTCATCGTAAATGTCAATAAAGGCTTTCTTCAGGTCACCTGTGCCCGTTCCGGTCCAAAAGTTTTCCGAAATCAAGACGGTAGCCGCCTTCCAGAACACAAGCCGCTGAAAGAGGGATGAGCCCCCGGCATTTTCGGTGACCCGAAACTGATGGTAGCCAAACACTGTGGTGTGAAAGCGCAAGGCCAGCCCCCTTTTTCTCGTGTACACCACACTGGGAAATCCTTTCTCGATGTTGTCGACGTCCTTTTCGCTAAGTGCCTCAACCCCCTCTCTGTCTTTGGTAAGGCCCTTGGAGGTGAGGTAACGAATCAATGCAGCCCTTTCGAGTATGCGCTCATCTCCCATGACTGCATGGTCACTTCGTTCTTCCCAGGCTTGCGCCATTTCATATTCAGCAACGTAGAGGAAGGTATAGTGCCCGTTCTCAACCTGACCAATCGAAGTGTTGTGTGAATACGGATTGCCCGAAGCAGTGTGGGTCGGGAGGCCTTCAAAGCTCTGTTCTGAAGTGAAGTAGCGGCTGTAGTAGTCTTTCACCCCAATGCCTGCGGCCACTCCAACAACAGCTAAAATCAAGGCCACCACCGCCACCCCGACAGCACCCTTTCGCTTTTTAGCAGCATAAAACAGGGAAAAAACGAGCACTATGACAGTGATGATAATGCCACTGGCAGATTGAAGAATATTGAAAAACAGCAGGATATTTAGCAACGTGAGGACGGCCAGAGCTTTAAGAACAGGTCCGAATTCACGTCGGTAGTGGAAAATGGCCGCCACAACCAGCACCATCATCAGGCTGAGCCTTATATGGCTAATGCCCTGTACGATGCCGCGAAACTCATAGAAAGATTCATTGATGGAAAGGTAGGTAATGTAGGCCCTTATTGAAGCCAACCAAATGCCCGCGGCAAGGGCTGCGAAGACATATTTTACTTGTTTACGGCTTATGTTTGAACCTCCCAGTACCACGGCAAAAACAAGTAGCGGCAGCTTTATTCTCAGATCTTTGGCAGCGTATGCAAGGTCTTCGGTGTTGATCACCCAGACGATATGTATCAGAAATAAACCGGCCATCGCCAAAGCCGTGCGGTTCGCTTTGAGGAGTTTCCATCCCTCCGCAGTCCCGGGCCGAAAAAACCAAAGGATGAGCAGCGCAATGGTGCCGATGCTCATGAGCAAGTTCAAATTGGCCATCCCTAATGCTGTAAAGCACAAGAGGAAGGTTTGAATATGCTTGGTCAACTCGGAATTTCGGCTCAAAACTTTCGGAGTAGCAGAGGTTGGATCAAGCCGGTTGTAAAATTCCCTTGTACCGCGAACTGTTCTTCAGAATCACTTTGGCTTCCGTGACAGCGTCATCTGAAGCCAGGGTGGCTTCTATGCGGCCGCGCTGAAAATGGAACCGGGATACAATTTCATTTTCCAGTACTTTTTGAATGTCATCCCTAAAGAGCGTGAGGTCCTTGTTCTTTTTCTTTTCAAGTTTCTGCTCCAAAATCTTAAATTCCTCCTCGGCCAGGTTGAAGTACTTCTCTCGCTTGGCAGTCTCGATTAATTCTTCCAAATCCTCTTCGGTGGCCGTGGTGTAGCTGTAATCCTTGCCCTCGAGGTAGGTGGTAAATGCCGCGTATTCCTCGTCGGAAAGGTTGAACTCCGCTGCAGGGGCCAGCGCGTCTCTCGATGCGGCATACTCCGTGGCGTAGAGGAAGAAAAGGCTCTCGTACATCAGGCTGGAGAGCACTTCGGGATACTCCCTGTCTTCGATTTCTATGTCGGGGTCAATGCCGCGGCCGTCGATCACTTTGCGTCCGCCTCTGGTGGTAAAAACCTTCAGCAGGGAGTCGGGCACTTCCTCTACCTTTCCGTCAAAATCGCGGTGGCTGTAGTCGAGTTTTTGGATGCACCGTCCGCTGGGAATGTAGTATTTGGCCACGGTGAGCTTTAGTCGGCTGTTGTATTGCAGGGGTCGGGTTTCCTGCACGAGCCCTTTACCGAAAGTGCGCGATCCGATCACCACGCCACGATCGAGGTCCTGGATGGTCCCGGCCACGATTTCAGAGGCTGAAGCGCTGCCGCCATCCACAAGGATTACCAGCGGGATCTCCAGGTCGGTCGGGTCATTCTGGGTGTTGTGGGCTCTCTCCCACTGCGATACTTTTCCTTTTGTCTTCACCACTTCCTGGCCTTTCGGCACGAAGATGTTCACAATGTTTACCGCCTCCATCAGCAGTCCGCCGCCGTTGCCCCGAAGGTCAAAAACGAGTTGCTCCATGCCGTGGTCTTCTTTCAGCTCTTTGAAGGCAGCTTTCACTTCCTTGCTCGCCGATCGCGTAAAGCTAGTGAGGCGGATATACCCGATCTTGTCATCGATCATTCCGTAATAAGGCACATCGGGTATTTTGATCTCGCGCCGCTTGATGGGCACCTCAATGGTTTCTTCAAAGCGCTTCACTGTCACTGTAAGCTCCGTGCCGGACTGTCCCTTCAGCATGGCGCTGATTTCTTCCTGGTCTTTGCCCTTCACATCCTTACCGTCTATCTTCAGGATTCGGTCGCCCGCTTTCAAACCGCTTTCCTGTGCGGGAAATCCTTCGTACGGCTCTGAAATGTAAATTTCGTCATCCACCGCTCTGATCAAACTGCCGATCCCGCCATATTGACCCGTGGTCATAAACCGAAAGTCTTCAATATCGCTCTCTGTGATGTAATTGGTGTAGGGGTCGAGCGATTCGAGCATGGCGTCGATGCCCGTTTTCATCAGATCGCCAGGCTGGGTCTCGTCCACATAAAACATGTTGAGCTCCCTGTACAGGGTGGCAAAAATCTCAAGGTTTTTAGAAATTTCGAAGAAATTGTCCTTGAGCTTAACGCCAAAAATGCTGACCCCGGCAACCACAGCGAAGGCAGCTACCACGAGGGTTCTCTTTAAGTTTCTTTTCATCCCGATCTATATTATTCTCGATAAAATTACAATCTTCATTCCATTGTGCTCACATCCCCCGCATTTTTATCGGCAGGCGTAGGATTCTGCGGTGACTTGGGCATTACAATTTTGGCGGCAGCCTCATGGCAGTCCCGCTCCAGGCTTTTAAATGTTGGCACTTCCCGACCTGTATAGATAACAGCGATGAGCATCACTTTATTGGCTGAGGCGGGGACTTTTTGCCACATCGACTTATCGGAGCGGTATATCTCCCGCAGCATCCGCTTTACACGGATGCGTGCCACGGCTTTTTTCAGGTTTCGCTTGGGGACTGAAACGAGCACTTTACAGAGTGGGTCATTGGAGGCGGCGTTGCGCAAGGTCCAGCGCAGTGCTACATTCCGCACCCTTGTTTTTCCCACAGGGGAATCGCCTTCGGTTTTTCCTGAAAACAACGTCTCAATGTCGTTCTTCGAGCAAAGCCGCTCACTTTTCGGAAAACGCTTTGACGCCATTGTATTTTGCGCTTGTTAGGCCTGCCGAGGGCAAAAACAGGCCGCAAACCTGCTGCGGCCGGGCGTATTACTTGAGCTTTTTAACGTAACTCTCAATGGCCATCGACATGGAAGGGAGGCCGGGAGCCGGGGCGTGAACATCGAGATTGAGGCCCGCCTGCTTTACCGCGTCGGCGGTGGTGGTACCAAAAGCGGCGATGCGGGTATTGTTTTGCTTAAAATCGGGAAAGTTTTTCAGGAGTGACTCTATCCCGGAAGGGCTGAAAAACACGAGCATGTCGTAATTCACATCGGCGAGGTCTGAAAGGTCGCTGCACACGGTGCGGTAAAACACCGACTTGGTGTACTTAATATTGTGCTTCTCGAGCAGGTCGGTGATGTTGCGCTTGTGGATATCTGAGCACGGCATTTCGGCTGGTGAGAATTACCCCGGTGTGCTCCAAAATATTGACCCGCTCTTGCCGAAATTCTTTGGCCGACACACCCTCGACGTGAATAAAAGGCCTGAAGTCAACGCGGACTTTGAGCTTTTCAGATAATTCGAAGTAGGGTGATTTTTCCGAAGTGGGTTCGGGTTGTGATATTAAAATCGTCTTAACTTTTTCTGCCATGGGCACGCCTCTCTGTTTTTTTAAATTAAGCCCCGTTCCAATGCTTTGACAAGCACAAAAAAGGGCAGTAATTCGAGGGTGCAAAGGTACAAAATAATGTACACCGGAGAAACAGGGTAAGTAGCCGACATTAAGAGTCCTTGAAACATTCTGTAGACAAGCATTGCCAACCCCAAAAAGAGCGCGGCGATAAAAAGCGGCGCCACATTTCCAATGTTCAGAAATGCCATAGCGAGCGCCAGCGGTATCGCGAACAAGCCGGCCACCTTATTGACCAAAAACACTTCAAAGAGGTATTCCCGAATCAGGCCCGCTTCGGAAAGCAGCCGGCGAATGAATCGGTTCAATAGCAACTTTCCAAAATAAACACCAGCCACAGCACCCGCAAGGATGCCGTACGACTGCAACCCCTCGCCCGCCGGCAGAGTAGCGCCGTAAAATTTCAAAGCCATATAGATGATCAATGCTGCCAGCAGGACGAAATTGAAAAAGAGAAAAACCGAAGCGCGGTGCGAAAACACGAGCTCCTCACGCATCACCTGCCGTAAAATCTGGATGCGCAGCAAACTGCTAAACAGGCGCTGCAGCCTCCGCTGATATGCTATCCGCACGTAAGCAATGCTCAGCAAAGTCACAAAAAAAACCGCAAGCATCCAGTCCTCGAACAGGTTGGGCGACGGGCGCAGCTCCGGGGCAATGTCGATTTGTAAAATGAGGACCTGGAAATTCATGTGCGTACAAAACTCGCAAAAAAAACGACTGAACTCTTCACGATCATTATGGTTATCTTTGCAGGCGAAAAATTAAATACATGCGAACGGATCAATACCAAGGACACGATTATTATTTGATGGATGAATTGCTCAGTGATGAGCACAAGCTTGTGCGTGATTCTGCACGGGCCTGGGTGAAGAAAGAGATGTCTCCGATTATTGAAGAATACTACGAAAAAGCAGATTTTCCGAAGCACGTAATTCCGGGCATGGCCGAGATCGGTGCTTTCGGGCCCTACATTCCCGAAGAGTACGGCGGCGCCGGCCTCGACCAGATTTCCTACGGCATCATCATGCAGGAACTCGAGCGCTGCGACAGCGGCCTCCGCTCCACCTCATCGGTGCAAAGCTCGTTGGTGATGTTCCCCATCTGGAAATACGGAAGCGAAGAGCAACGCAAAAAATACCTCCCCAAACTCGCGGCCGGCGAAATGATCGGCTGCTTTGGCCTCACCGAACCCGACCACGGATCAAACCCCAGCGGTATGATCACCAATTTTAAAGACGCCGGCGACCACTTCGTGCTCAACGGCGCCAAAATGTGGATTTCCAACTCTCCTTTTGCAGACATCGCAGTGGTGTGGGCCAAAAACGAAGAAGGCCGAATTCACGGCCTCATCGTGGAGCGCGGCATGGAAGGATTCACCACACCCGAAACCCACGGCAAGTGGAGCCTCCGCGCCAGCAACACCGGTGAGCTTGTATTTGACAACGTCAAAGTTCCCAAGGAAAACCTCCTTCCCGGACGGTCCGGACTCGGCGCACCATTGAGCTGCCTCGACAGTGCCCGCTACGGTATCGCCTGGGGAGCCATCGGTGCAGCACTCGATTGCTACGACTCTGCACTCAGGTATTCCAAAGAGCGCCATCAGTTCGGCAAGCCCATCGGAGCTTTTCAGCTTCAGCAAAAAAAGCTGGCCGAGATGATCACCGAAATCACCAAAGCACAGCTCCTCACCTTCCGCCTCGGACAATTGAAAAATGAAGGCCGCGCAAGCACCGCCCAGATTTCAATGGCCAAGCGCAACAATGTGGACATGGCCCTGAAAGTGGCCCGCGAAGCCCGACAGATTCACGGCGGCATGGGCATCACCAACGAGTACCCCATCATGCGCCACATGATGAACCTCGAATCGGTGGTGACTTATGAAGGCACCCACGATATTCACCTGCTGATTACCGGATTCGATATTACCGGGGAAAGCGCATTTAAATAGAGGCTGTCCATAAAGTCCATTCTCATGCCCTCGGCTTGATCTTGGATCGGCGATGCACTTTCTTAAGCCAGTCATCCCGCCGCGGCGGGACTCCTTGCTTTTCAATCCTGCGTACGCCTTGATAATGAACTTTCTGAATCAGCCTCTTGACTACATGAACAGCCTCTAAGTAATTCTTGCGTCCTGAGCGATGCATCGCCACACCCCCTCTGGCGTGGGCGCAGTGCTTACCAAAAAGTCGGTCAAACCCTCTTCTGATATCCGAGTTGCCGTGCTGCGGCCTATGGCGACAGCCTTTTGTCCCCGCTGCAATTCGTGCATGCCGAGATATGCCCCGGCGTTGCTGGGAGATGTGAACACGAGGTAATCCGCATCCGACGGAGCGTCGGGCGGGTCGGGAAGGGTGAGGTAGAACGGGAAATCGACGAGACTTTCAGCGGGAATGGCGGTGCGCAACCTGAGCAGACTTTCCGAGCTGCGCGGGTAGAGCACGGTCTCATTGCCTTTCGGCAAATTGGCAAAAGCCTCCACGGCTGCCTGAACGTCTGTGGTCTCGGGAACGAAATCGGGGATTCGCCCCGTGCCTCGCAAAGCCGTTGCGGTTCCCCTGCCGAGCACCGCGATTTTCGATTTTGCGGAAAGCGAAAAAGCGTCGAAGAAAAGCCGCACACCGGATGGGCTCGAAAAGAACACCCAATCGGTTTCAGGCAGAAGTTCGATTCCGGGAATCAGTGATAGTTTGATACAGGATTGAAACGTGAATTCGGC
>JAIVHQ010000373.1 GCA_020200995.1 Flavobacteriales bacterium | reverse complement strand
CGCTCAGACTTGGCCTCTGAGCGAAAATCGCTCACCGCACCGCTTACAGCATCCTTCACACGGGGGTTCATGTCCTGCTCCATTTGAAGAATGGCCAGGTCGGCAGGTGTGGCAGAATGGGTCGTTTTATTATCGGCAGCGGGCTCCCAGCTCACATAGCGGCCGCGGTCTTTCTCGTTGTTGAGGTAGCGCTTGTTGACGCCCCACATGTCGACCAGCACGAGCACCGCCAGAATTCCGAGCACCGCGTTGGACTTCAGTTTGCCAACGGCGAGGAGCCAAAGAGAGACTCCACCCGCAAGCACAAAAATGAGCGATCGAAGTGCGTCGGCGCGAAAAATCTCCGTGCGCACCGTGATCAGTGATTCTCCGTACAGGAGAAAATCGGCTGCCTGCTCCCCGTCCATTTGGGCGTTGAGCAAGTCCTTTTCCTGATTGCTCAAAAAGTCAAAAAACGTCTCGGGAGTGATCAAAAAGAGCCCGAGCAGAGCTGCGAGTCCGCCGGCCACGGCAAAGAATTTCTTCTTCTGCGCAGCGAGAATCTCCGGATTGTCAAACACCTTTTTGAGGAAGAGCACGGCGAGGATGGGCACCACCAGTTCGGTAACGGCCAGCACGATGGTCACCGCCCTGAACTTGTCGTATCCCGGGATGTAATCGAGAAAAAAGTCGGTGAGGCCCATAAAATTCTTCCCCCAGCCGAGGGCCATGGTGAGGAGTGCGGTGGCCAGCAAAGCCCATTTCAAAGGCGTGTGGACAAAGAAGATTCCGAGTAAAAAACAGAGGATGATGATGGCGCCCATGTACACCGGCCCCGAGGTGAAGGGCTGATTTCCCCAGTATTTGTTGCTCTGCCCGATGGTGGATTGCATGGCGCGGTCTACTGATTTGAGCGCATCGGGGTCTTCTCCCACCACACCGGTGGCACCGCCTTTGGCGTTGGGAATAAGGAAAGAAAAACTCTCTCCGATGCCGTAGCTCCAGTTGGTGATGTAGTCGCGGTCGAGGCCTTTGGTGGCGATGTCTTCGTTGGATGAACCGTCCGCCTTCACGGTGAGCTCAGTAGATCCGCGCGTGGTGTACTCGCCGTATTCGTAAGTGTTCCACAGCAGGTTGGCATTGCTGACCACAGCCAGAAATGCGGCACCTGCAAGCACCGCAGAAGCTTTTGCAAAAAGAGGAACCTGATTGGTTTTAAAAGCTTTGTAGAGCGCCGCTATAATGACAAACAGCACCAGGAAGGCGAAGTAATAAGTGATTTGTACGTGGTTGGCGGCAATCTGCAAAGCCAGAAACAAGGCCGCCACGGCACCGCCGAAAAGTATCCGCCCCCGATAGGCCCAGATGATGCCGGCCAGCACGGGCGCCATGTAGCCGATGGCGTGGGCCTTGGTGTTGTGACCCGCTTCGAGAATGATGAAGAAATAGCTGGAAAACCCGAATGCAAAGGCGCCGAGCGCTGCAAGTGGGGGCCTCACACGGAGGGAGATGAGCAGGAGGTAAAACCCGAACATGTAGAGAAACACGTAGTTCACAGGGCGCGGAAGACCGAGTGTGAACACCTTGTCGACCATTTTTACAATGTTGTTGGGGTACTGCACCGAAATTTGGTAGGCGGGCATTCCCCCGAACATGGAGTTTGTCCAAAGCGGCTCTTCGTCAAACATGCGCCTGAACTCATTGATCTCCTGCGCCATTCCGCGATAATTGGTGATGTCGCCCTGCTTGAGCTTGTAGCCCTGAGCCGCTGGGTGAAAGTAGATCATGGCCACAGCGATAAACGAAACCACCGCGATGAGGTGTGGCAGGTATCTTTTGAGTTGTTCTTTCTTCATGGTTTTGGCTTAGTCCACTTCTTCGAAATCGATGTATTCGCCGTCGTCGCCGCGGCGTTTTTTGCCCTTTCCGGATTTATCTTTTCGGGGGTATTCGATGCGCACCTCCCCGTCTCGACGGCTGTCGGAGGCATCGGTGGCTGAGGGATTGCTTTTTTTGCCGTAGAGCAGCGGCCTCAGCAACCTGCCGAGTACGCGCACTGCAAAATACAGTGCAATGATGATGAGAATCGTCCTGATCACGCCTGATAAACTTGCTGCATAGACCTGCATAAGGGGCCAAATATAGGGGTTATCGGGCGGCTGTGAAGTTTTTCGGGCTGCACAAATGCGCCAAAATTTTTAAACCATATCTACTGCAAGCCTCGACAGCTGTTGAGCGGCGAAAAGCAGCTGCCAATTTCACAACACAGCCCACCGATTATCAGCCAAATAACCCGAATGCCTGAAGAGCGAAAAGATGTGCGATTGTTATTTGAAGAGCTGCTCTAATTGCTGCGGATCTACCCACTTTACCCCCAGCTCCTGAAAGACCGCAACCCCCGAAGGCACCTGCCTGATGTAGGTGATGTTCGCCGCGTAAGGAATGATTTTCTCGATATCCGTTTGACTCACCTCGTCCCAGCGAATGTCATGGCCGTCGAACTCTGCGGGTTTTTGGTAGGGTGCAATCCAACATGACGAAACCAGGACGGGCCGCAAGTTTTCAGAAACCATGGCTGAGAGCACCCTGTCTGAACACCC
>JAIVHQ010000235.1:15602-19631 GCA_020200995.1 Flavobacteriales bacterium | reverse complement strand
ATCATCGAGGGCTAAACGTTCATCTTCCTCGAGGTCATTGGTGTTTGGATTTTCTTCAGAGGCTTCCGTAGCTGGTTCCGAGGCTTCATCGCGGCGCTGATTGTAAAAATCGTAGAGCGAAGAGTCAGCCTCGACGGCGGTGGTTTCGATATCGGTCAGGTTGCGTTTTTTGGAAATGCTCGGAGCATCATCCCCCGGGTGGGCGAAAGAGCTTTGGCCGCGAACGGGAGGTGATGTGAGCTCGCCTGCCTGCTTCCATGTCACGTAATCGATGGACAGGTCGACATGGTCATTGGTGTAAAACCAGCCGCGCCAAAACCAGTCGAGGTCGATGCCGCTCGCGTCTTCCATGGTTCTGAAAAAGTCGGCGGGAGTCGGGTGTTTGAATTTCCAGCGATTGGCGTATGTTCTGAAAGCAAAATCGAAAAGTTCGCGGCCCATGATGGTTTCGCGGAGGATGTTGAGCGCTGCGGCGGGTTTGCCGTAACCGTTGTTTCCGAATTGATGAACGGACTCGCTGTTGGTCATGATCGGGGAAATGTTTGACTTGTCACCTTTCATGTAGTCCACAATTTTCCTGGGCTCACCGCGGCGGCTTGGATATCCGCGTTCCCACTGCTGCTCGGTGAGGTATTGGAGAAAAGTGTTGAGCCCTTCGTCCATCCATGTCCAGTTGCGCTCATCGGAGTTCACGATCATGGGAAAGTAGTTGTGGCCCACTTCGTGAATGATCACGCCGATCATGCCGTACTTTGTCCGCTCGGTATAGGTGCCGTCGTCTTCACAGCGGCCGTAGTTGAAGCAGATCATGGGGTACTCCATCCCCATCCTTGCTGCATTGACCGATATGGCCACCGGATAGGGATAGTCAAAAGTGTGGTTGCTGTAAGTCTTGAGGGTTTGGATCACTGCAGCGGTGGAATATTTGCCCCAGAGCGGGTTTCCCTCTTTGGGGTAGTAGCTCATGGCCATCACGGTGCGGTTTCCGAATTTGATACCCTGTGCGTCCCAAATAAATTTTCGAGAAGATGCCCAACCGAAGTCGCGCACATTGTCAGCTTTGAAGTGCCAGGTTCGGGTGGCTTTGGCGCGGCCCTTTTCGGTTTCGACGGCCTCTGCTTCGGTGATGATTTCCACGGGCTTGGCACTCGTCTTGGCCTGCTCGAAGCGGCCGCGCTGTGCGGCGGTGAGCATATCTCGGGTATTTTGCAATTCACCGGTAGCGGCCACAACGTGGTCGGCGGGAACGGTGATCTTCACGTCAAAATTTCCGAATGGAAGGGTAAACTCGCCGCGGCCCAGAAACTGCTTGTGATTCCATCCTTCATCATCAGAGTACACGGCCATGCGCGGGTAAAACTGGGCAATGGTGTAGAGGGCGTTGTTCTCGTCTTCGAACATTTCGTAGCCTGAGCGCCCGCCCATCGCCATGCGGTCGTTGATGTTGTAATGCCATTTGATGCGAAAACTCACGGCACTGTTGGGGACCATGGGCTTTTCGAGGTCGATGCGCATCATGGTTTTATTGACGGTGTAAGGCAGGTCATTTCCGCGGGTATCGGTCACCTCATCGAGCTTAAAGCCACCGTCGAACCAGGGAGTCAGGTTTTTAAACTCCCGAAAACTCATCTCGTCCGAGAGCTTGTTCTGCCTGATTTTGTAGGTATCGCTGTCTTTGGCCCGCATGTTTTGGTCCAGCTGTACCCAGATGTACTCCAGCACATCGGGCGAGTTGTTGAAGTAGGTCACCGTTTGCTCCCCGTCAATGCGGTGGAGATCTTCGTCGAGGCTGACCTCCATGCGATAGTCGGCGCGCTGCTGCCAGTACTGCGGTCCGGGGGCTCCGGAGGCGGTGCGGTACACGTTGGGCGTGGGCAATTCGGTGCCCAGCTGTCTGAATTTATTGGTATTGGTGTTTTCCTGCGAAAAAGCGACTGACAGAGAGAAGACCGCAGTCAGGGTCAAAAGAATTCCTTTCATGGCGCAAATTTCGTTCATTTTTATGAAACGGGCGACCCGAAGATTCAAAATGCCTTTTGTGAAGTTGCGAATTCAATGCTGATCTGTAAATTGTAAGCCGTGGTTTACAGCCGAAGCCATTCCGCTATCCGCGGCCGATCAGGCGGTCCAGGCTGAGCTTACCGCTCCCTTTGGCGAATATGACCAGGTAGCCGAGCAGATACAGCAAGGCCATTTCCTTTTTGCCGAAAGGATCGCTGCCGTGTACCACAAATGCCGCTACCGCCATGGTAATGATGAGGGGAACGGTGGCCGCGCGTGTGAGCAGTCCGAGTGCAATGAGGGCTGAGCAAAGTGCTTCCGCAAAAACAGCCAGCGCGAGGGATGCCGTGGCGCCGATGCCGATGGGATCTGCAAACTTGATTTCGCCGCCTTCGAGGAGCTTCATCAGTTTTGGGTAGCCGTGGGTGAGCATGCCGAGTCCGAGACCGATGCGGAGGAGGACGTAGGTGAATTCGAAGAGGACGCTGTAGGGTTTGGAGTGGAGTTTCATTACGTGATTGTGTTGATGATATGATGGGTTGATGATATGATGATATGATGGGTTGATGATATGATGATATGATGGGTTGATTATGTGATGTGTTGATTATACGATTGGATGCGAATAAAAAGGATAGAAGTTGAGCAGTGGCACGCTTTAGGGCCGGGGAGCGGGTGGGTTGATTATATGATGATACGATGGAGGGATTATATGATGATGTGATGGGTTGATTATATGGTGATGTGCTGATTATGTGATGTCTGCACGATTTATGGAGCTATTGCGTAGAAGGAGGAAGGCGAGGCGCTACCAAAACACAGCTTCTTTGATAAGGATGAAGGAAATGCCGGCAGTGGCGCCTGAGATGGTGAGGATCCAGTCGCGGTGATTGAAGCGGAGGGCGCGGAAGGTGAGTTCGTAGAGGAGGAAAATACCGATCACGATGGCGACCTGACCTACTTCTATACCGATATTGAAGGCAGCGAGTGGTATAAAAAGTTCGCCCTGATCGCTGAGCAGCATGCGGAGGTAATTGCTAAAACCCATGCCGTGGATGAGCCCAAAAAAAGCGGCGAGGGCGTATGGCCAAATCATGTTGCCTCGGGCGGCGTCTTTTCCGCGCACGATGTTGGCGACGGAGGTGATGAGGATGGTGACAGGGATTAGAAATTCAATCCAATCAGCGTCGACGATCAAGACCTCTGTGGTGGCCAAAAACAGGGTGAGGCTGTGTCCCAGGGTGAACGCGGTGATGAGGATGAGCACTTTCACTGCGTCAAAAAGTCTGTACACGCAGACCAAAGCCAGCAGGAATAGCATGTGGTCGTAAGCGTCGAAATCGGCGATATGACGCAGACCGAGTTGGAAATAAACGGAGAAACTTTCCACAGATATTTTTTTCAAAGTTGGTGAATCACCCTGTATGGTGGCAGCCCCGCCGGTATACTTTTCACGAAAGGGAGGTTAATTCGCAAAGAACCCCCATTTTTGCAGTGATGAAAATGAATTCGAACACTGCCGTTGCGCTTTTTGCACTCTTCTTGCTTCTGCCTTTTCTCGGGAAATCGGTTGAGAAGAAGGCCCCATCAGTGCTTACGGTTGCGCCGGTTGCCGAAGCAGAGACAGGGACGAAAGAAGAATCGCGCCACGAATTTTACGTAGGCCTGACAGACATCGTTTATAACCGCGCCACCCGCACTTTTGAGATCACGTTGAAAGTCTTTACCGACGACCTGGAGCTCGCGCTGGGCAGCGCCAATAACGGAAAGGCTGTAACCCTGGCCGACTATGGCGCCGAGGCGGACAACGATTCATTGATCTTTGCCTACGTCGCGGGGCGCTTCAGTTTTTCCCGAAAAGGGGAGCAAACCATCACCACGTACCCCGTGGGCAGAGAAACCGAGCTGGACGTAACGTGGATTTACCTCGAAACCGAGCCGATGCAACCTTTGAAAGAAGCAGTTGTTACGAACAGCATGATGATGGAAATATACGACGACCAAACCCACATTGTGCACCTGAAACAG
>JAIVHQ010000235.1:0-15584 GCA_020200995.1 Flavobacteriales bacterium | reverse complement strand
CGGTACCAAAAGCATGCTGCTGCACAAGGGCAAACAATCGGGAACACTGAAGCCATGACCAAACAAGAAAAAGCCGACTACGTGGTGCGGTCTCTGGAGTCGCTCTACCCGGAAGTTCCTGTGCCCCTCGACCACCGCGACCCTTATACACTGCTGGTAGCCGTTCTGCTCTCGGCGCAGTGCACCGATGTGCGGGTCAACACCGTGACGCCCCACCTCTTTGCAAAAGCAAATGTGCCCGAGGCCATGGTGCAGCTCAGCGTGGATGAAATCAGGGAAATCATTCGCCCCTGCGGACTGTCGCCGCAAAAGAGCAAAGCCATACACCGCCTTTCGGAAATGCTGGTGGCCGACCACGGCGGCGAGGTGCCGGCTGATATGACATACCTTGAAACCCTCCCGGGAGTGGGGCACAAGACCGCCTCGGTAGTGATGTCGCAGGCTTTTGGTGAGCCGGCATTTCCGGTCGACACACACATTCACCGCCTCATGTACCGCTGGGCGCTGACCACGGGCAAGAACGTCGAAAAAACCGAAGCCGACGCCAAGCGGCTTTTCGCGCGTGAATTGTGGAACAAACTCCACCTTCAAATCATTTTTTACGGCAGGGAATACTCACCCGCACGCGGGTTTGACCTTCGCAAAGACTTCATCACGCGCACCATTGGCAGAAAGCCACTCATCGCCGCCTGGATGAAGAAGAACCCCGAAAAAGCCCTCGAGCTTTGAGCACCGACGGCGATGAGCGCGATCAAATCATCGATGCGGCCTCGAATTCGGATGGGCCGGGCCCCCACCCTCTGGCCCTGTCGCGGTTCGGGGTTGCGCGGTTTTTCGAGCGGTTTGCCTTCTACACCATGCGCCATTGGCTCATTGTGCTGTTCATGACCAAAGCCGGCGGAGGCGCTGATGCGAATGCTTTTTACACATACTTCCAATACATTCTCGCTGCCGTGGTCTTTGCCCAAATTCCCGGCGGGCTGGCTATCGACCTTTTCTACAGCCGCCGAAAGGCCCTGGTGTGGGGTGGTGCCCTCATAGCTGTGGGCTACTTCATTCTCGCAGCCGACACTACTGCAACCACGATTTTGGCTGCGCTTTGCTGCATTGTTGGGAGCGGCCTCTACGGTGGCAGCAGCATTTCACTATTGGGATCATTCTACACCGGTCGTTCTCAGTACCTGGATGCGGGTATGTGCAGGTACATCGCCTTGATAAATGCAGGCGCATTTGCAGCTTCGCTGTTCACTGTCTACGCCGCCACCGTTTTCAACTGGCAGCAGGGATGTATGGTGGCGGGTATCTTAATGATGGTGGGGCATGTGTACCTTCTGG
The DNA here is from genome assembly GCA_020200995.1 of Flavobacteriales bacterium. GTDB lineage: Bacteria > Bacteroidota > Bacteroidia > Flavobacteriales_D > Cryomorphaceae > T3Sed10-241. The sequence goes on along the minus strand of JAIVHQ010000235.1, from coordinate 14,249 downwards.
CGGTTTCGAGGGTATTCAGCGAGCCGAAACTAAAAGCGGCTGCAGAAAAGAAGAAGGCGAACCGCACCTTACAGTTTTTAATACTCGGTGCCATAATGATAGGGTTTGTCGGCTTCAGCTTTTCCCTGCAGTCGGGATACGGAATGCTTTCGTCGGTGTTTGCAAGTGTGGGCGGGCATACGGGATGGCCGAAAGTAGGCAGTTTTGCCGCCACGGCCGGGGTGATCCTGGCATTGCTCATCGGCAGTGAAGTGCTCACGGCGAGGCCGGGAAAGGTATTGGTACGCTTGGGTTACGGGCTTTTCCTCGCATTGGTAATCATTGCCGCATCGCCGTTATTTATGCAGTTAAAAGCGGTCAGTTTGCCCGACTTCGGTGTGGTTGGAATATCAGTCTTTTTGGTAGTCGCACTGGCAGTGGCTGAGTTTTTGACCCTGCCCCCGCTTTATGCCTTCCTCTTGCGGCTGAGGCCGAAATACCTTCACACCCTCCTCGGACTTGTGGCATCGGTGATTCACCTCCCCTACCTCGCGGCTGTGTCGGGTATTGATACAGGAGGAGCGGGAACGGTTGTCCTGATTCTTTTGGCCGTCATCGTGTGTGGCATGGCTGCATTGACAGCAATTCGATTTAAAAATGAAATCGATATTTAACTAATGTCGTTTGTGCACTTACGCGGATGCAGTATTGATTAGTCCTTCACCCTGTTGAACCTGAAGCAGCCAAGCATCCATTTGGGAAGCGATTTGTTTTGCTTTCGCTTGCGCAAATCCATGAACCAGCCCCATTTTTCAACGATCGGAAACTTGTGCGTTTCCACAAATTCGATCAGCGTTCCGTCCGGCGCCTCCACGTAGCCGAAGCGGCCGGCCGCTTTTCCCATATCGAAGCTATCAGCACTGTCTACAGTGAAGGGATAGCCGAGTTTGGCGCCTCTTTTCTTGAGGTCATCCATTCCGCGCACATCAAAGCAGAGGTGGATAAAACCGAGGTCACCCCAGTAGCGATTTTCGAAAAGCTTTCGGCCCGGCTTGTCGGGGGTGTGGATGAGTTCAATCACGCTTTTTCCGAGCAGCGGTGTAAAGGGTCCGGTGCCTTGGGCAGACTGGGTCAGTATCACCCTGCGCATAATTGCATCAGCGCCGGGCAGACCCTGTAAGTCGGAGGGAACTTCTTCCACATCGGCAAGCACCTTGTCGAATCCGAGCATCTCGCGGTAAAAATCCATGGCTTTGTCCATATCACTCACCCCGATTACTGCTCCGTAGGCGCCACCTGTGTCGCTGTTGGTTTCTTTGAACCAATTATCGGATTCTTCCACATCGAACCAGTTGTCTTCGAGGTCACACACATAGAAGTGCATCTTACCCGCGGGATTGGGAGTCGGCTTAGTGATTATTTTTACGCCCTTTTCGGCAAAATTGCGGGCGGCAGTGGCCGCGTCAGGCGTTTTCAATTTGGCGGCAAGGATGCCGATATCCGATAGTTCGATCTCAAAATCGGGCGGCTGCGGAGTGCGGCTGGCGTACTGCCAAATTTCAAATCCGCCGCCACCGCGCATGTTCATGGCGAGAGCCGCGATGCGTTTTTGGACTTTACCGCCTGTATATTTGGTCATCAGGGGTGCCTCGGCGGCATCCTCAAAAATGCGAATGTCCATCCCGAAAACGAGGCGGTACCATTTCCACCGGGAGTGTAGATCGCTGACGCCGATCCCTATTTGCTGAATTCCACAGATGTGCGCACCCATTTATTTCAATTTTACCTCTCCGCGCGGATTCTGCTTCAAGGCCATTTTAAAAAACACTGACGGCATCCAAGCCTTGAGGCGAACCCCGAGTTTTTCCTTAAAACTACCGATAATAATTTCTTTTTTGCCAATGCTCACACCCTGGAGCATGATATCGACCGCGCGATCTACAGGCATTCCTTTTTTCTGCATGTCGTCCATCTCGCCTGTGGGTTTGCCTGCACCATCGAGCGCATTGAGCGAAATGGGGGTTTGCACGGGCCCCGGACAAACCAGCGATACGCGAATTCCGCGCCCGTAAAGTTCTATGTGCAGCGACTCGAAAAATCCGTGCAGTGCGTGTTTTGATGCCGCATAGGCCGACCTCACGCCAAACCCGAATTTGCCGACAAGGCTGGTAACAGTTACAAAATGACCACCTCCCGCTTCGAGCATATGCGGGAGCACGGCTTTGGTCAGGGCCACCGTGCCAAAGTAATTGATCTCCATGATGCGCTTATCGACGCTCAAATCGGTGTCGACCACATAGGAGCGCTGACTGATGCCCGCATTGTTGATCAGGATGTCAATACCACCAAAATGGTCGATGACTTTGCGGGTTGCTTCCTCAAAATGCTGAGGACTTTCCAAATCAATAGGCACTACCAAAACGTTTTCGGGCTTGGCAAGTGAGGCTTTAACATCTTCAAGCACTGCGGCACGACGCGCAGAGATCACAAGCCTGGCACCCGCAGTACTGAGCCTCCGAGCAGTTTCCAAACCGATGCCCGATGAGGCACCCGTGATCCACACAATCTTGTTTTTGAAATAGTCCATTGGCCGCGCGAAGATAAAACTTTGCGTCGGCTTGGCGTAAAGCCTTTAGAATATTGCTTGAATTTGCCTAAATACCCCGTAAAATCATGAAGTGTAAAGGAGTTGTACAAGACAAGACCGATCTAAATAACCGACCATAAAAAAAGCCCCTCGCGGGGCTTTCAACTAAATTCAATTGCTATGAAAAATAAGATGCTTACAACTGTTTATACATGACCGATTCTAAAATGGTTTCAAAAAAAGAAGAAAAAAAATCGCCCTCATCATAATTGATTAACCTAACAAGCTAAAAATATGTCAATTCACTTGACAAAAAATATCAGACAGGTCTGCATTACTGGTTTGATTGAGGGGACATCACTGAGACAAAACACCCTTACAAGACTTTGTCAGGCTGCGCCACTCAGCGGTTACTCACGGAGCCCAAAACGGACTGCCCAACATTTTTACCTGCTTCAATTTCATTGCATACTTGCGATGAATCGTTACTTTTGAAATCCACTTAGTGTACACAATACACCAAATATAACACCTAACAAATTACTGAGACCATGAAAAAACTCAACTTTTTAATGATGTCGGCGGGCGTCATGATGTGTACGATGCTTTCGGCACAAACCAATCCCGCTCCCTTCGATTTATCATCGGAGAGTTTCACATTTACGGGCTTTGACGATGATGAGTCAACGGATTATCCCTCCTCTACTCAGGGATGGCGTTTCGGCAGCGAGCCGGGAAGCACTTTTACAGGTGATGCCACAGGTGATCGGGATCTGGCTCCCCAGTCATCGAACGTCTCTTCGGGCAGCATCCGCAATGAAGGAGCTGCGGGAATTTCGTTTCTCAACTCGGGAAGCAACCACATCGGTGCCCTGGCAGTTGCTTTAAACACTCAAGGCAGAGCCAACCTCACGGCTTCTTTTGCAGCAGAGGATATTCGCGACGGGAGCACCCGACAAAACGGGATTTTGCTCCAATATCGCATCGGTGATGAAGGCGATTTCACTTCCGTGGAAGGCACCTCATACCTCTCAGACCCCACAGGTCTGGCCCCTGCCCAAACTTTTTCCGAAATAGCCTTGCCTGCCGAAACTGCTAACAAGCCGTTGGTACAGATGAGGTGGCTCTACTTTTACGAAGCAGGCGGAGGAGCGCGCGACCGCATTCAATTGAACAACATTATAGTGAGCAGCGATGAGATCGCTCCCGGAGGTCCGGTCGACATTACCTTTCGCGTAGACATGTCGGAATTTCCAGGGACAATCGACGCATCGGGAATGCATATCGCGGGTAACTTTCCCACAGACGGGTGGACCCCGGGTGCACGCCCCATGACTGACGAAGGAGACGGAATTTGGTCTTGGACCGAATCTGACCTCGATCCGGGTTCAACCCTGGAGTATAAATTCGTTCTTGGTGATGACTGGGCCTTCGGCGATGAAAATATGGCCGGACAACCATGCTCTCCCGGGGGTGGAAACACCAACCGTATTCTCACCGTGCCCGAAGAAACCACTACCTTACCGGCAGTATGTTACGAAAGCTGCAATCCCTGTAATGTGATGGTCGAAACGAGCATGGTAACTTTTCAGGTGGACATGAGCCAGCAAACCCTGGAAGGTGACGGCGCAGGTATATCAGGCAGTTTCAACAACTTTGAATTCCAAGCCATGGATGACCAGGGCAACGGAGTTTACAGCTTTACGGCTGAACTTGAGCAGGGCGCTACCATAGAATACAAGTTTCGAAACGGCGGGGCTTTTGAAGACGTACCCGACGAATGCGGCCCCGGTGACAACAACAACAGAACAGTGACCGTGGGCGAAGAAGATGCAACAATGGACCTCGTATGTTACGGAGAATGTGCCCCTTGCCAAGAACCCGCCGAAGAGGTCAATGTGACTTTCGCAGTGGATGCCACACTTATTGACATCGATGGCGCAGGTATGCACATCGCGGGCAGCTTCAACGGTTTCACACCGGAAGCGATGACAGATGCGGGAGACGGTGTTTACACTTTCACCGCTTCTATTGAGTCGGGCACAACCGCCACCTGGAAATACCTCAACGGTGCGAGTTTCGACGGGCAGGAAACAGTGCCTGAAGCGTGCGGCGCCGATGACGGATTTGGCGGATTCAACCGCAGCCTTGAAGTACCTGAAACAGATACCACGCTCGATGTTGTTTGCTTTTCTTCATGCGAGGCATGCGAAGATCCGGTAGATCCGGGCGAAGAGGTCGATGTGACTTTCGCAGTGGATGCCACACTCATCGACATCGATGGCGCAGGTATGCGCATCGCAGGTAGCTTCAACGGTTTCACTCCCGAAGCGATGACCGATGCCGGAGACGGTGTCTTTACCTTTACAGCCGCCATCGAATCGGGAACGACCGCTACCTGGAAATACCTCAACGGCGCCACTTTTGACGGTCAGGAAACTGTACCCGCAGATTGCGGTGAAGACGACGGATTTGGCGGATTCAACCGCAGCCTTGAAGTACCTGAAACAGATACCACGCTCGAGGTTGTTTGCTTCTCATCATGCGAGGCATGCGAAGATCCGGTAGATCCGGGTGAAGAGGTCGATGTGACTTTCGCAGTGGATGCCTCACTCATCGACATTGATGGCGCAGGTATGCACATCGCAGGTAGCTTCAACGGTTTCACTCCCGAAGCGATGACCGATGCGGGAGACGGTGTTTACACTTTCACCGCTTCTATCGAGTCGGGGACAACCGCCACGTGGAAATACCTCAACGGAGCCACTTTCGACGGGCAGGAAACTGTACCCGCAGATTGCGGCGCCGATGACGGATTTGGCGGATTCAACCGCAGCCTTGAAGTACCTGAAACAGATACCACGCTCGAGGTTGTTTGCTTTTCTTCATGCGAGGCATGCGAAGATCCGGTAGAGCCGGGCGAAGAGGTCAATGTGACATTCTTTGTCGACATGAGCCTGGAGACCATCGATGCGCAGGGCGTAGGAATCTCCGGCAGTTTCAATGATTTTGCTTTTCAGGAAATGACTGATCAGGGTGCAGGGCTGTACTCCTTTACTATTGCATTGGAAAGCGGCCAAACCTACGATTACAAATTTCGCAACGGCGAAGCTTTTGAAAATCCACCTGCAGCTTGTGGCCCTGGTGATTTTAACAACCGTCAAGTAACTCCGGGAGAAGTAGACCTTGTATTAGACCCCGTGTGTTACGCAGCTTGTGAGGCTTGCAGTGATCCTGTTGAACCCGTAACCCTCACGCTACAAGTGGATGCTTCTCAAATTGATGTGGATCCTACGGGCATTCACCTCGCCGGTTCCTTCAATGGTTTTACCCCCGAGCCAATGGATTTCGGAGGAAATGACATTTACACCCTCGATGTGGAAGTCGAGCCCGGCGCCGCGGTAACCTGGAAATTTTTGAACGGTGACAATTTCGATAATGCTGAATCAGTCCCGACAGAATGTGGCGAGCCCGATGGGTTTGGTGGGTTCAACCGTTCATTTGACATGCCCGCTTCCGATTTCGTTTTTGATGCCGTTTGCTTCGGAAGTTGCACCGCCTGCGAAACTGTGGTGGATGATGTGACTGTCACTTTTCAGGTGAATACTGCCAACCTTATCATCGTGCCTTCGGAAGGCATCCACATTGCCGGGAATTTCAATGGTTTCACTCCCGAGGCAATGACTGACGCCGGTGATGGCATCTACACATTCGAAGCCCAGGTGGAGCCTGGCACTACCCTTTTATGGAAATACCTTAATGGCAGCAGCTTTGATGACCAGGAAACCGTGCCCGAAGAATGTGGTGAAGACGATGGATTCGGCGGGTTCAACCGTATTTTCCTTGTGCCCGCGCTCGATCAGGTGATTGAAGTGGTTTGCTTCGATCAATGCGAGGACTGTGTGCCCGACTTTGTTCAGAACACAGGGAAACGTGAAAACTTCACCCTGTTCCCGAACCCTAACAATGGTGACTTTTCCATTGTGGCGCCGGCGAGCGGTGCTGTAGACCTTCGCATTTTTGACCTGACAGGCCGATTGATTCACGCCAATCGGTTTCTCACAGTAGAAGGCGACGTGGTGGATTATACAATCGCCACACCCGAGAATGGATACTACATTGTAGAGCTCAGATACGACCAAAAGTTTTACGGAACCCGCATTGTGGTGCAGAAGTAATTCTTCAGGCGTTTAAATTCAGGGAAGCCGTCCGCAGATTGCGGGCGGCTTTTTTTGTTCTTTTCAGCTCCTTCGATGACCAAGGTTTCCTCGGCTGCCCAGGCGGTCGCGCACGTACTCCACCTGAGTTTTACCGTGGGGTGCGGGCTTCCCGTCATCGCCGAGGTTCACCATCACAATTTGCTCAATGATCAGGACATCAGTGCGGGTGAGCTTGTTTCGCACCACACATCTCAGGGTAATTGAAGACTTTCCGAAATTGACTACTTCTATACCGAGTTCGATCACGTCTCCTTGAACAGGGGCTGTGATGAAATTTATTTCAGAGATAAATTTGGTAACAATGTGGGGGTTCTCAAGTTGAACAATGGTGTAAAGAGCCGCTTCTTCGTCGATCCACGCAAGTAGCTTTCCGCCGAAAAGGGTTCCGTTCGGATTCAAATCGCCGGGCTTAACCCATTTTCTGGTGTGAAAGTTCATGTCATTCAATGTATTAATTAAAACTCAAAACTACGCAAGATTTAACAAATGTAGGGATCGTCGGGTGATGTGCGACTTTATTTACGGCCCCGGCCTCAAGGCAGCAATTGAGCAGTAAAAGGCGACTCGGAAAGCCTTGGTTTACGCTTCATGCGGTAAAGAGGCGGTGGCCGATAATCCAATTTAGCGTAGGATTGCCGTCAGTGTCGCGTAAAAAAAAATTTGCGCTGCCCATCCTGCGGTTCAGGAATTATGTGTATATTTTCCAGCATGCCGAGTCAAGGTAATCAGGCAACCAAAAAATCCTTAACCAAAGGCGCCATCTACGCATATCTCTTTCATTATGAAATCAGAACGGCGCATCAAGTAAAGTAATAAAATCGGTTGTCGATCATTGATCAGGCACATAACTTAATTTTTAAATAACCTTTAAAACAGAAACTATCATGAGCAAAGAACAATCAACCGGGGCATCAAAAATATTACTCGCTTTTTTCGGCGGGCTTACAGCAGGGGTGGCCGCAGGTCTTTACCTGAACAGTGAGCACGGAAGAAAAATGCGCGACGAAGCAGCCGATAAGATTTCAGACCTGGAGTCCAAAATTGAGGAAAAGGTAAAAGAAGCTTTCGAAGCAGCGAAAGATAAGGCACAGGAATTCACCAAGGAAGTTAAAAAATGATCGGAAAAGCCGGTAAAGCAATTGGAGAGGCGGCGGAAGCCGCTTCTCTTTATACCAAAGCCGAGGCCGACCACTGCTGAGCGTTGTCTTGATTCTAATATTTTTAGGACTTTCGGCGGCCTTGTACCTGCAACGCGACTTCAGTCCTGAGGCAGCCTACCTCATTGTGGGTGGTGCTTATGCCCTGTTGGCATTGATTTTTTTGGTTTTCAGAAAAGTCTTGGTGGAACCTTTTATCCTTAAATCGACCCTAAACGAAATGTTTGATGAGTCATAGGTATAAACACATAACAAGTTTGAGCAAACTCAACGATGAGATGTTGAAGCTCAAATTGAGAAAAGAAATTATTCGCAGGGAGTTTTCCGACAGCGTGGATGGTGTACGCCGATCAATTTTCAGAGGCGGAAATCTTATCACTCTGGTTACCGATCTGTTCAGGTCAGGATTTGGAAAGGACGAAGAAGCAGACAAATTCGACAAGGCGGTTCAATATACCGACATCACAGCCCGGTTGCTGAACATCATCAACGCAATGCGGAAATAGCCGAAAGAAGGAGTACTTTTGACCCCAAATTCGCAATCACACTCCCCAATACCCTTTAATGGAAGAAATAGGAAAGGTAGAATTGAGGCACCTCGAAGAAAATGACTACGAGGCACTCAAAGAAACCATGATCAAATCATACGCCAACTGGCCAAACTCATACTGGAAAGAAGAGCACATTCACAAGTTGTTACGCACATTCCCCCAAGGTCAACTTGCAGTGCTTATCGACGGAGAAATTGTGGGCTGCGCGCTGTCAATCATTGTCAAGTACGACCTCTTCGGAGACACACATACTTACAGGCAAATCACAGGCAGTTACACCTTTGACACCCATACTCCGAAAGGAGATGTACTCTACGGTATCGATGTTTTTATACTGCCCGAATACAGGGGTTTGAGACTGGGTCGGCGCCTTTACGACGCGCGAAAAGAGCTGGTCGAGCAAAAAAATCTGCGCGCCATCATTTTCGGCGGAAGAATTCCGAATTTTCACAAGTACCCGGACCTCAATCCCAAGCAATATATTGCAAAGGTAAAGCACCATGAAATTCACGATCCCATCCTGAATTTTCAAATAGCCAATGATTTTCACATTGTGAAGGTGCTCAAGAACTACCTTCAGGACGATGAAGAGTCCAGGGGTTATGCTGTATTGCTCGGCTGGGACAATATTTACTACGAAAAACCTTCGCGCAAGCTGAGTTCTAATAAGTCTATTGTGAGGCTCGGTCTGATTCAGTGGCAAATGCGACTCTACGACGGCATAGACGACCTGTTTGATCAAGTGGAATTTTTCGTGGATGCAGTATCGGGATACAAAAGCGACTTTGCACTGTTTCCGGAGTTTTTCAATGCCCCGCTCATGGCGGATTACAACCACCTCTCCGAGGCGAATGCCATTCGAAAACTCGCCGAATACACCGAAGAAATTCGCGACCGCTTTCTCAATCTCGCTGTCACCTACAATGTGAATATCATCACGGGAAGCATGCCCGAACTCAATGAAGAGGGCAAGCTGTACAACGTGGGTTTCTTATGCAGGAGGAACGGAACGTTTGAAAAGTACACGAAAATCCATGTCACCCCCGACGAGTCACGCGCCTGGGGCCTCTCCGGCGGCAACGAAGTAAAAGTGCTTCAAACCGACTGCGGGCCCATCGGTGTTTTAATTTGCTACGATGTCGAATTTCCGGAATTGTCGCGCATCCTGGCAAAAGACGAGATGCGTCTGCTCTTCGTACCCTTCCTCACCGATACCCAAAACGGATACTCGAGGGTGCGCTATTGCGCACGTGCAAGGGCCATCGAAAACGAATGTTATGTTGCCATTGCGGGCAGCGTTGGCAACCTGCCGAAGGTGGAAAATATGGACATCCAGTTCGCGCAGTCAGTCGTATTCACACCCTGTGATTTTGCATTTCCCACCACGGGAATCAAAGCCGAAGCGACACCCAACACCGAGATGATTCTTGTGGCAGATGTCGATTTGGACCTTCTCAGAGAACTCCATGAATTCGGAGCCGTTAGAAATATAAAAGACAGGAGGACAGATGTGTACAGCCTAACCCGACATGGAGAATCTTTTGAGCCTCTGCCCGAATCCTCCGGGTCGTAATCAACTTGCTTTGAAAGTATCGATCGGCTTTTATGTCCTCGCCGTCCTTTTGTTGGGTGGATGCACACAAACAGACGACCTTCCACTGCTCGATATGGCAGCACAAGGCGATACATTTGCCCGTGAATTTATCGACGAAGTGGCAAAAGGAGAGGCAAATTCAGCTTATGCAAAACTCACAACCGAACTGCAGAGCGATAACGCCATGACCTTTTTAGAGGCCACGGGCAATAACATCGGAAACCTCAATCAGGAAGATTATAAAATTGTTGAACAGCGCGTTGACTTCCGGACAGGGACGAAAACGGGTCCCGAAAAATTGTACAGCCTCGGCTATGAGTATCCTTTCGACAAAGGCTATGTGCTCTTTCTGATGTCGCTGCGCGAAAAAGACGGTGAGACTGAGGTCACATCATTTAATGTAGACTACCTACCGGAGCCGCTGAGCAATCTCACCGCATTCAACCTCAATGATAAATCGGCCCTTCATTACCTGTTTATTTTCTTCGGTGTGGCCGTGCCCTTCTTTGTGGTTACCACGATGATTGTGATGCTGCGCAGCAATCTAACAGGAAAGAAGAAGATTCTCTGGGCACTACTGATCCTTTTGGTCAACATGCCTCAATTTGCCATCAACTGGGCCACTGCCGATGTAGATTTTAGCACCTTGAGTATTTCTCTGCTGGGGGTTGGGATATCGCGACCGGCGCTGTTTCTCCCGTGGATATTCAGCTTCAGTCTTCCTATCGGTGCAGCGGGCTATTGGTTTCAGGCGGGCTCGAATGATGCTTTAGCACGAGTTGCCAAGGCCAACGAGAAACCCGATTGATCCAAGGACCCAAGGCCGACCCGGTTAATCTGCCTTTACAAACTTTCCGTGAAAACGTGCGCCACCTGAAGTGATTGCGACTACATACATCCCCACGGGAAGTTCTGCAATGTCGAGTTGAGCATCGCTCCCCGGTTGCGTGATGACAGACAAATGTCTTTTTCCCGTGACACTGTAAATTTCAACATTTGCCTCAAGCGACTTTGTATCCCCGAAGCGGATATTGATTGTGTTTCGGGCGGGATTGGGAAAAATCGAAGCATTCAGGGGCTCGACTTCGCTAACCGAAAGGACTGTTTCAAGGTCAGCGTCCCACCTGTAAATTCCGCCGGCATTTGTATTGATGTTTGATCCGCCCCAACCTGAAGTGTTCGATTGGAAGTAAACGCAATTCATGGCAGGATTGCCAGGCCACGACTCCCAGGTTTGGCCACCATCAAAGGTGATGGCAATTTCATCAGAATTGCCTTCATACCCATCGGTAATAACATAGGTGTTATCTGTTCCGGGGACGTACTGAACGCAGCGCGCAGTCGGACTTTCAGGAACAGCTACCTCGGTCCAGGACGACCCTCCATTTTGCGTAACAGCCACTTGCTGAGGCTGGAATGTCACAACCATCCCATTGAGTGCATCTTTAAAAGCGACTGAAGTAAGCCCTGCAATGGTGGAAGAGCCTTGCAGCCCTGTTGAAAATACCTGCCAATTCGCACCGCGGCTGGTGGTGCGGTAGACATTATTTTCCGTGGTTACGAACCACAAAGTATCGCCCACTGCAGCATAGCTGTCATTTCCGGAAAGGAGAAAATAGCTGTCATTCGATGCGGGTTCGGGCACGTTGGGGTCAAACAACTCGACCCAGGATTGGCCTCCGTCGGAGGTCCTGAAGATTTTTATCTGGTCAACACTCGCATCTCCCGTTCGCGGGCTACCGAACATGACGCCCTCCTGAGGGGTAAAAAAATGAATGTTCTGAACCCCTTTACCTTGTTCGTTATAAGGGCCGGGAATGTCGGTCCAGGCACCACCCCCGTCTGTGGTGTAAAACAGTTTGGTTCTGCCGGGAGAAGGGTAGCGAAGTGCCACAACACGAGCCTCATCGGCATTTTCAGCCAAAATCCTGACAGGAAGGTAATTTCCGTCCGTTTCGGGCAGCTGGAATATGTCCCAGGTGTTACCACCATCCAATGTGCGCATTACTTCCCTCACATCTTGAAATGTGGGATGAATAGGTGATGCCCAAAGACCATTTTCTCCTATGGGCGACAGGCAAAATACATTGCGCGGTGCATCCGGATTCACAACAGTTCCCGGACCTACATCAGTCCACTGGGCCTGAACTGAGCAAGTCAGCCCCAGGAATAATGCTGACAGCAAAAAAGAGTACGCGATAGGTGTTTTCATTTACAAGAGCCATTTAAAAGAGCAGATCAAAGTTAGAATAAAGAGTAGATAAGTAACCAATACTACGCAAACATGCGCTGCATAGATTCAATTAATCTCCTAGTTGAATCAAGCATTTCCGAGGTTTCCTGATTTTTCTCGTCAAAATTTACGGGTTGTTTTGATATAATTAACACAAAATTAAAGCCTTTTGGTCGAAGTATAGAATTTATGTCTATATTTGCATCTCATTATTTTTAATTCTTATCATGAACAACGGAACAGTAAAGTTCTTCAATGATTCCAAAGGTTATGGATTCATCAAAGAAGACGAAACAAACAAAGAGTACTTTGTACACGCAAATGGACTCATTGATCAAATCAGCGAAAACGACCAAGTAACCTTCGAACTTCAGGAAGGCCGCAAGGGTCTCAACGCGGTAAACGTAAAATTGGCATAAACGTTTGCCTATAACGTAATTTGACGAAAAGGGTGCTTCGAAAGATGCACCCTTTTTCTTTGCCTTTTTTTTCGTCAATCGCCTTGGCTCGTGAAGGCCCGACGGACACCATTTATATGTTTAATCTTTTGCCCAACAGCGAACAACATCAATCCAAGACGCGATAGGGACTTATTTTCTCGTTCATTAGGTCAACCATAACCGATCTCCTTACCATAACTGATCCCCTTATTTCAAGGGCGCCTAAAATGCAGTGGGCGGGTGGGACGCAAGGGTCCCCGCCCCTTTTTTTAATACTACTTTCCCGCAGGCAGTCGACATAATTCCCGAAGCATCTTCAGGGCAATTACATTACTTTACTCCTCGGAATAAATCAAATACTTAGCCCTCACCTTTTCGAAAGCGCGCAAATCTGCCTGCCAGGAAGTCCTGATCTCCACCGCCGACTTTCCCGCTGCCACATCTTTCCGCAGGCGGTCGGTGCCCGCGAGCTTATCGATAAAGCCGCTTTTCAGGAAAAAAGCGGAGGGATCTCCCGTCTCGCTGTACATCTGAACAAGCCACCCGATGTTGAGGCTGTCAGGAGGAGCAGCGAGGTCAATATGATCTCGAAGGTTGTAGCCCAGGCACTTCTTGCCCTTGTGGGGAGGATGGTCGGAAACACCCGGAATCGGCTGGGGGACGAATTCGAAATTGCCTGCGGAATTGGTCGGCTCTCCGATGACGGCAAAGGGGTTGGTCGTGCCGCGCCCCACACTTACAGTGGTGCCTTCGAAGAAGCAAAGACTCGGGTAGAGGTATACCGATGCCATATCGGGCAAATTGGGAGAGGGCGCCACGGGAAGGTCATAGAAGGTGTCGGCGCTGTAATTTTGACAAGGCACCACGTGGAGTTCGCACTTCGCGCGGCCCTTGAGCCAGCCCTCGCCGTTGATCATTTGCGCGTATTCTCCGATGGTCATGCCGTAAACGGCCGGTACTGGGTGCATTCCCACAAAAGAGGTGAAGCGGGGTTCCAGGACCGGGCCGTCTACATAGTGCCTGTTGGGATTGGGCCTATCGAGCACATGAACAGGAATGCCCTCCTCGGCGCAAGCCTCCATCACGTAGTGCAATGTGCTCAAAAAAGTGTAAAACCTCGCTCCTACATCCTGGATGTCGAAAATCACAAGGTCGAGGTCGGCCAATTGCTCGGTGCGCGGCTTCTTGTTTTTCCCGTAAAGGGAAACCACCGAGCGCCCCGTGCCCGGGTCAACATCATCTTTCACGGTCACCCCGTCAGCCACATTGCCGCGAAAGCCGTGCTCGGGGGCAAAAATTCGCTGCACGTTCAGCCCCGCGCCCACGAGGGTGTCGATGAGGTGAACGCCATCGATCAGGGCGGTATGGTTGGCCACCACGCCTATGCGCTTTTCCCGAAAAGGGGCTACATCACTGAAGAATTCGTGCACTCCCGGGAGCACCTCCCTTGGCTGCGATACAGGCTCGGAATCTGCCACAGTATCAGGT
>JAIVHQ010000372.1 GCA_020200995.1 Flavobacteriales bacterium | reverse complement strand
GTCGATCTCGAGCTTCGGGGCCCGGGTGACCTGATGGGCACACGGCAAAGCGGAATTCTGGATTTGAAAATTGCCAACCTCGCCACTGACAGCAAAGTGCTTCAATATGCACGCAATTGTGCCATGGATATTTTGGAAGAGGACTCGGGCCTGGATCTCCCGAAACATGCCCCGGTGGCACAACGCGCCTTGGAGATCATCAAAGGCAAGCCCAACTGGAGTCAAATTTCATAACCTGCGCTTCGCAGGATTTGCAATCCTGCGTCGACATTTTTCATCGAACCCCTTTTGTATGCGAGCTCTGTGCAGTATTGTATTTCCTCGCTTAACCTCACCTGACATGGCCGGGGTTCAGTATTTAATTGAAGTTTCGGAGCAAATTTATACTGAGCGTACCTAACGGCACGCAGGCTGCACAGGAAACACCGCAACGACGGGGATAAATCCCCGCCTTACCACACGGGGCGTACCTAAAGACCTGAGCTCGATTTTTATTCGAGAATTCAGATGTTCATAAACACCGCAAGACAAGGCGCATTTTTAAAGCTTTAGCGGGCTAAAGCGCGAAAGTGCAACGCAGGATAGCGGTTGTTTATGGACAAGGCTGCAGCATTGACACCTGGAAACAGCGATTTTCTTCCTAAAAATGATTCGAAATAGCCCGCTATTACTTCATCATTTTTAGTTGAAACTCACTATTTACAGGCGTTCTGAATCCGAATAACAATCGAACTCAGGTCTAAAGGCACGCCGGTAAATCGCTGAGGCCGTTAACGAGACGGATAGAATCGAACATCAAAAGTGCATAGGGATTAAAATAACCGTTTGAGGAATGCGCAACAGTTTGCTAAGAGTGTCAGCCAACCGAACATAAAAATCGAATGGCCTATTCAGTGTAGAAAAGTGTTCCTCAAGTGCATTATTGTCAATCGACGTTCAATGCCCCGTGCCTTTAGGTACGGCTTGTTTGGTAAGCCTCGGTTTCAACCGGGGTGTTTTGATGAGATACAGAAAAACACGTGCCGTTAGGTACGTTCAGTGTAAACTTCCGGGATACCATCAATCGAAAATCTAAAGCTCCGAAACTTTAGTATTTAATCTGATTTCGATGCTTATTCAGTAATTCCGATGAGTAGCGCATGGGCCACAAGAGCGCAGGGCGCAGGAAAAATCCGAGAAGTGTCTTCGAGAAGAAGTTGGTTCATGTACCTGAATGGTCCGACCACTGGCGGACCAAGGTCTTTGTTGAGTTGCGCATGGGCCACAAGAGCGCAGGATTACAAATCCTGCGAAGCGCTATAGCTTGCGGTACAACGAAAATCCGACGTTATAGCCATCCGGTGCATCCGAGGATATGGTTCAGAAACGACCTAAAAAAACAAATCCCCCCCGCCTTGCGGCGAGGGGGATTACGTGCTATGAGCATGAAGCCTCGGGGGAAGGAGGCTACATGATCTTCAGTCGCCTGTTATCTGGCGATCATAAACTTGCGGATGATTACCTCATCTTCTGTAGTCAGTCGGTAAATGTACATACCGTTAGGCATGCTGCGACCGTCAAAGTTGAGTCGGTATTCCATACCTGCATCGGCGGTTTGATTGAACAGTGTTGCCACTTCACGACCGCTTGCATCGTACACCTGAAGCATGGTGCGCGTTGTTTTGCCGGTTGTGAAAGTCACATTAGACTGTCCATCCGTCGGGTTGGGGTATGTCTCCATCACATTCTCAAGCGTTGTGCTTAAGACAATCGGGGCATCCGGAAGGTCATCAACCTCACAGTTGTGAATAGCGACAACACCGTCTACATCGTAACCGTCCCTTCCGGGCAGTTGTGCATCTTCGGGTGTTACATCCACTATTTTCACCATTGTGAAGTAGTCGAAACCGGTTTCAGCGAAAACATCGAAGAACGCTCCGTTGGTGCAGCTTTGGCCTACATATACGAACAGCGACTCATCAATCTCCGACGCATCGGAAACAAGCTGCTGCGATACATAGATGTCAGCACGCTCTTCATAAGACTCGCAGGTCTGCGTTCCTGTAGTGGTTTCAGCCACTTCAAGGTCGTCAACCCCTTCGAGTGCAGGAGCGGCACCATCAAATCCGATGATGATTGAACCTCCGAATCCAAGCGTTGCATAGTTCAGAGAATTGTCGCGCTCGGGCTCACCTAAGGCGTTGGTCTCGTCCATGCGTTCTGCATCGATAGGACCTACAGGCTCGTATACGAGTACTTCGCTTCCGTAGCAGTTGCCTTCGGGAATTTCGAAGTCGTCAGGTCCGCAGCCCTGGAGGGCTTCTACACCGTCTACATCGTATCCGTCGGCGGTTCCTGTAGTCGCTGAGTTGGTGATGCGAATTGCAATCACGAAGTCAAGACCAACATCTGCGATGTCGATTTCTTCGTTGCGGCAAATTGTACCGAATTCAACCCATGTGATTCCATCTTGCGACAGAGCGATGTCGGCAAACTCGTCGTCGCCGAGTCCGCAGTCATTTCCTGAGAAAGAAGTCTCAACAACGAGGATGTCATTTCCGGGCAAGTCCTGGACTACGCCTTCGAATGCAATCTCTACGAATCCACCCACTCCGAGTGAGAAGAAGCTTCCTGCAGAGTTGTCGAGTTCAGGTGCACCCAACACTTTAGAAGGATCGCTGCGGTCATCCGCTACATCGTTTCCGTTGGTTTGCTGACCCTGGAAGAAATCGAGTACTTCCGCGCCGAAGCATGGAGTAACCGTTTGATCACCCGAGTTACAACCGCTGGCCAAGTCACCAAGGCCGGTTGTGAACGGCGCACCGTCAAGCGTCGTTGGGAAAGAAGCGAGTTCTGTTCCCGCAGCGCTTACTTTCACGAAAGCGTTGAGGTTATCACCTGAAAGAAGCAGTTGATTGTCGTCCGCAACGGTCATACCATTGTTTTGGTTGCCCGGAATCGAGCTTATCAACATTATACTTCCTGCATCGAGGTCTACTGAGTAGAGGTTCGGGGTTGCTCCCGGGCCATCGTTTGTAGACAGGTAGAGATCAGGACCAACAAAGGCCAAGTCGCCACCTTCAACAGGAGCATTCACTACCAGCGCAGAAGAACCATCACTGAGGTTGATACCTCTGATTTGGTTGTTCGCACCGCGACCTACGTACAGTACTCCGTTGTCAGGATTGTATGCTGCAGCAGTCACTGATCCGCCGAGGGCAGGACTCAGGTTGATGCGTGCATCCATATCGATTACTCCTGTGGCAGGATCGAAAACGTCAACAAAGTCACCGTCCTGATCTACCAGGTACACCAGCTCGTCGGTTTCATTGTAGGCGATGTGCGCTTTGTAAGGAATTGTTGAAAGTTCCGTTAGTTCAGCGTTTCCGTCCACAATATTGGCACCGTAGAGTGTATACACAGTGCTGTTGTTTGTCGGCCAGTTGATGTAGTACAGAGCGAAGTTTGGACATACATCCTGGTCACAGCCTTCGGGGTTCTCGGTCACTGTGATGGTGCGCTGACATTCGTCAACACGTCCACAGTCGTCCATTACCATGTAGCTGTAAGTGTAAGTCAAACCTGCACAACCGTTGTCTGTAATTTCAGGGTCGCTGATGGTAACCATCACGTCGATGTCCTCACAGTCGGCAGTAAACATTACATCATCAATTGATGCGGTGATGTCGTCTACGGTTGCTACCACTTCGTCGCCGGGTCCACATGAAGTAATCACGGGTCCGTTGTTAGAGATGGTCACAGTTTGCACTGATGAATC
>JAIVHQ010000024.1 GCA_020200995.1 Flavobacteriales bacterium | reverse complement strand
TGTGATTTTTCTCTTTTCATCTTTAATTACCTTTGGGGCGCGTGCCGCATTTTCTCATTCTAATCGGGCGCAAATTTACACTTTAAAAACGGCCCGACCGAAATGCAATATCTACGCGACCTAGCCCGGAAATACGACAACGAAGACCCCCTCGCCCGATACCGCGAACAATTCCACATTCCGAAAGTTGACGGAAAGCCCTGTGCCTATTTCACCGGCAACTCTCTTGGGCTGCAACCCGCCACGGCCAAAGATGCCATCATTCAGGAATTGGACGACTGGGCCAAGCACGGCGTAGAAGGCCACTTTCACGCCCGCAATCCCTGGTACAGCTACCATGAACTTCTTATGGCGCCTGCGGCAGCCATTGTCGGCGCCAAGGAAAAAGAGGTGGTGCACATGAACGGCCTTACGGCAAATATCCACTTCCTGATGGTGAGCTTTTACCGCCCGGAAGGCGAACGCTACAAGATACTCTGCGAGGCCAAAGCCTTTCCGAGCGATCAGTACGCGCTGGAATCGCAGGTGAAATTTCACGGCTACCGCCCCGAAGATGCCATCATCGAAATCGAACCCCGCGAAGGTGAACACACCCTGCACGAGGAAGACATTGAAGCCAAAATTGAAGCCCACAAGGACGAGCTTGCCCTGGTATTCATCGGAGGGGTAAATTACTACACCGGGCAGTGGTTTGACATGGAGCGAATCACGCGTGCAGGTCGCGAAGCAGGCGCCGTGGTGGGCTGGGACCTGGCCCATGCCGCGGGCAATGTGCCTGTGAAGCTGCATGACTGGGATGTCGACTTTGCAGCGTGGTGCACTTATAAATACCTCAACAGCGGCCCCGGCTCTGTATCGGGAATATTCATCCACGAGAAATATGCAAATGACACCGACCTTCCCCGATTTGCCGGGTGGTGGGGCCACGACAAGGACGAGCGCTTCCTGATGGAGCCCGGCTTCAAACCCGTGCCGGGCGCCGAGGGCTGGCAGCTCAGCAATGCCCCCGTTTTTTCCATGGCGCCTCACCTCGCGTCCCTGCGCATTTTCGCGGAAGCGGGCATGGATGCCTTGCGGCAAAAAAGCCTGAAGCTCACAGCATTCATGCAGGAAACGGTGGAGGCGGTCGCAAAATCGGCCGGTACAAAACTCGAAATCATTACCCCGAAGGAGCCCGAGAGACGCGGGTGTCAGCTCAGCCTCTTCGCCCACGGGCAGGGCAAGTCGCTGTTCAACCACCTGATGGAAAACGGCGTGTATACCGACTGGCGCGAACCAAATGTGATCCGTGCAGCTCCCGTACCGCTGTATAATTCATTCGCCGATGTGGTGCGCTTTGGAGAAGTGCTGGAAGAGGGGTTGAAGAAATAATGCCGACGCGATTTCGGGCCGGCTAAATCCTTTCTGACCCCATGCGGTGAACAACCTGCAGGCCTCGGGCCTTGTAGTTGAACGAATCCTGCTAATTTAGCAGGCACATCGCGCATCCGCCTTTTTTGCCGAAAGGCTGTGGCAAAACTGAAGACATAAAAAAACACGAATGAAAAATGTAATTATTGTAGGCGCAGGTCTTGTAGGATCACTGCTTGCAGCCAACCTCGCAAAAAAAGGCTATCGGGTGAAGGTGTACGAACGCCGACCCGACATGCGCAACTTCACCATGCAAGCAGGGAAATCAATCAACCTGGCGCTCAGCACACGCGGCTGGAAAGCGGTGGAACTGGCAGGTGTGAAAGAGCAGGTGGAAGCCATCGCCATCCCCATGTACGGAAGGCAGATTCACGACATTGATGGCAACGAGACTTTTCAGCCCTATGGCCGGGAGGGGCAAGCCATTTACTCGGTATCGCGCGGCGAGCTGAACTGCGTGCTTATGGACAAGGCCGAAAAAGACAATGGCGTGGAAATGCTCTTTCACCAAAAATGTGTGAGCGTGGATTTTGAGAAAAACGTCGCGCTATTCGAACACACCGAAACAGGCATGCAGATCGAGGAAAAAGCAGACTTAATATTCGGGACCGACGGCGCCTTTTCGCAGGTGCGGTCCGATATGCAAAGGACGCCGCGCTTCAATTACAGCCAAGAGTTTATTCCACACGGATACCGTGAGCTGTTTCTGCCTGCGGGGCCGGGTGGCGAATTCAGGATGGAAAAGAACGCATTGCACATCTGGCCACGGGGTGGGTACATGCTCATTGCACTTCCAAATGCAGACGGGAGCTTCACTTGCACATTATTCATGCCTTACGAAGGAAAGCACTCCTTCGCAGCGCTGGAGAGCGATGCTGAGGTAGATCGTTTTTTCAAAGAAGTGTTCCCCGACTTTTACGACATGATGCCCGACCTGGTGGGCGACTACAAAAGCCATCCGTTGGCAGACCTCGTGATCATCAAATGCTACCCTTGGGTACGCAACCACACTTGTCTGCTCGGTGATTCGTCGCACGCCATTGTGCCGTTTTACGGGCAGGGTATGAACTCCGGGTTTGAAGACGTCAGCGTAATGGATGCCCTCATTGAGGCCCACGACCACGATTGGGAAAGCATTTTGCCGCGCTTTCAGGAGCAGCGCAAGCCCGATGCCGATGCCATCGCCGAGCTGGCGATGAGAAATTACGTAGAGATGCGCGACCTGGTGGGCGATCCCGCTTTTTTGCTGCAAAAGAAAATAGAGGCACGCATCTACGAGCGCAATCCCGAGGCCTGGATGCCGTTATATTCACAAGTGACCTTCAGCCACAGGCGATATTCCGAAGCCTTGGCCGAGGGCAAGAAACAGGACGAAATCATGGCTCCATTTATGAGGCGCCCCGACATTGAAAAACATTGGGACAGCGAAGAATTGGAGCGTGAGATTTTGGCCGCAAAACACGACTCAAAAAAGGTAACCAATGTGTGAGGTGAGGCGTATTTAAAGTCCCTCCTTGAGCTGAACCGGACCATTTAAAAACACCGCATGCGCTCTATCACTCTGATTTTAAGTCTAATCTTGCCTTTGGTTGTGTTTTCTCAAAACAATCAAAGCCGCAAACACCGCGATGTATTTCCCTCTTTCGGTAATTTCGAAAGGAAGGGTTGGATCATCGCACCAATGTTGACTTTCACGGCCCCTTCTGTGAAGGGTGGAAACCAACGTCTTTTTACTGAAGGAGATCAGGTGTATGATGTGGAATATCGTGGAGCGGGAAGATTAGGGATAGGCATCGAAATAGGAAGATTTCATTTAATCGAGCGTTCGCGACTGATTCATTCTGTGGAGTTTTCGATAGGAGCCAAAACGCTGCGTGGAGTTGAGAGATTTGATGCAGTATTGGATGACACAAACCGCACCACCCCTTTCGTGCTGCGGGGCGACGGCGACTTTACCTACAGCTACGCCACGGCAGGTTTTCGTGCCAATCACGTAAAGCAATTTTCGGATTACGCTTTTTTCCAAAATTCTGTCGGAGTGAATGTTGACTACCTTTTCAATAGCGATACACGTTACAATGACAGGAACCTGCCGATTACCGCTTTAGCTGCAAATCAGTTTGTGGCTCAAATAAATTATCGATTTGGAATTGGATTCAAACTCACCCAAAATTTGTTGGTTGTCCCCTCGGTGGAAACCCCCATACTGACGGCCATTCAATTTAACGACATGAAGTCGACCATCGGAGTATTCAACACCCGGTATCGC
The DNA here is from genome assembly GCA_020200995.1 of Flavobacteriales bacterium. GTDB lineage: Bacteria > Bacteroidota > Bacteroidia > Flavobacteriales_D > Cryomorphaceae > T3Sed10-241. Next base: position 10,712 of record JAIVHQ010000024.1, on the reverse strand, counting down.
CCCTTACTTTTCAGGCTGTCATTTTATCTTCTCGACAAAAAATCCGGAAGAAGTTGTCCTCCTAAAGGCCCGAAGCGCCGAAACAGCGATACACTTTTTGGTATGATTGACGGCAAGAGCCCTTGGTAAATTAGTGAAGAAAGGGGTTCAATCGTTTTTCCTCTCCCACCGTTGTTGATTCCATGTGACCGGGATAAACGACCGTTTTGTCGTCCAGCGGAAGAATCTCATTTTTTATCGAAGCGATGAGGGTGTCGTAATCGCCTCCCGGCAAATCTGTGCGCCCGATGCTTTGCTTAAAAAGTACGTCGCCGGCGATCAAAATACCAGCACCCCTGTGAAGAAAGGCCACGTGGGCCGGTGAATGGCCCGGCACTTGCAGAATCTCAAATTTTTCTCCGTCGAGATCGTAAGTATCACGCTCAAAAAAAGCTGTATCGGGAGTGCCGTTGTAGGACAGACCGTACATTTCGGCCGAACGTTGCGCCGCAGCAAGGACGGGCACCTCACCTTCGGGCATTAGCGGAGTACATCCGTATTTACGAGCGGTGTAATGCAGGCCCATCACATGATCAATATGGCAATGGGTCAGCAGAATGTCCTTTACGGTGAGTTTTTTTTCGGTAATAAAAGCATCGAGCTGACGTTCTTCAGCGGTATCAGAACACCCGGGATCTACGACGACTGCGCTGCCGCTGTCGGTGTACACCACGTAGGTATTTTCCATGAAAGGATTAAAAGTAAAGGACTGCACGTGAATCATAAAAAAACTATTTCGGACGAAGGTAGGGAAAAGCCCTTACAGCGTGTTTAACTGATATGCTCAAAAGGATGGATTTTTTGTTTGTAAGGCGAATAAAATCGCCTGCAAAATCGTTATCTTTACCGATCTCAGTATGAACAGACAACCCTTCCTGCTTTTGCTCTTTATGCTTGCTGTTTCGGCGATTGCACCGCTGAAAGGTCAGTTCTATCAGGGGTCTTACAATGAGTTCGGAAAAAACAGGGTACAGTACCGCGAATTCCTTTGGCAGCAGTACCGATTCGAAAATTTTGACATTTACTATTACGAGGGTGGGCAAAAGCTCGCGGAATTTACCGGCAAAGTAGCGGAGAAAAACATCCGATCCGTAGAAGACATTTTTGACTACACCCTCAGCGACAAGATCCAGTTTATCGTTTACAATTCGCAAAGCGATTTCAAACAGAGCAATATCGGAATCACAGGCGAGGAAGAACAAAACATCGGCGGAACTGCCAATATTGTAGGCTCCAAAGTTTTCGTGTTTTTCGACGGTGATTACAAGAATTTCGAACGCCAAATCAGGGATGGCATCGCCAGGGTACTTATCAACCAAATTCTATACGGCGGGGGTTGGCGCGATGTGATCAAAACCAGCACCCTGTTGGCTCTTCCTGAATGGTTTATCGAGGGCCTTATCCTGTACGCATCCAAAAATGTGGATGACGAGGCTGACAGCCGAATAAAAAGTGGTGTGCTCACGGGGAAATACGAGAAATTCAATCGACTCGAAAACAGAGAGGCGCATTTAGCAGGGTATGCACTGTGGGAATATGTGGCCATGGTGTACGGAGAAAATATACTTCCGAATATCCTGTACATGTCAAGGGTGAGTCGAAATGTGGAAAGTGGATTTCTATTCGTATTGGGAAAGTCGCTGGAAACCGTCATCGCCGAATTTTTGGCGTACTACCGCGGTGAATACGCCGTGGCTGATTTGGTGAAAGAGGAAATTGATCTCGAGAGCATTCCTATCAAAACAAAAAAAGAGAGAAAAGTAACGGCCTTCGAGATAAGTCCTGACGGAAATCACGCGCTCTACGTGACCAATATTCTCGGCCAATACAGGCTATATCTGTACGATACTCAGCGGGGAAAACGCAAAAAAATTCTGAAGGCCGAGCACAAACTTGAGCGCATACCCGATTACTCATTTCCCGTGTTGGCATGGCACCCTTCGGGCGAGAGTTTCACATATATCACAGAGCGCCGCGGCACATTGATGCTCAACAACTACAACCTCGATGACAAGAAGAAAACCTCGAGAGAAATATTCCGTCTCGACAAGGTGCTCTCTATGAGCTACAGCCCCAACGGGCAGCAGATCATTTTTTCGGGGGTAGACAACGGCCAAACCGATCTTTACCTCTACTACCTCATCGGCAACCGGCAAGAGCAGCTCACCGACGATATGTACGGAGATTTCGAACCGAGCTTTTCTAAAGACGGCAATAAAATAATTTTTTCATCTAACCGACCTGATGATACCCTCAGGACTAAGCACACGGTTACAGAATTACAGTCGAACAGAGATGTTTTTGGCTACAATTTGAAAAGCCGCTCACGCTATCTCGAGCGCATCACGGATACCCCCGGGTTGATCGAAAGGCATCCGCACCAATACGATGAATCACGGTACACATTCACCGCCGATTACGAGGGCATTACAAATCGCTATGTGGCTACTTACGACAGTGTGATAAGCCGCATAGACACCACCGTGCACTACAGGTATTTCACCACAGCCAAAACCCTTTCAAACTACCGCGAAGATTTATTGAATTACAGCGTGCACCCGTCTACAGGACAGTTTGCTTCACTGACCTTCAGCGAAGGTACGTACCAATTCCACACAGGGAATTTCCGCGCCGACCGAGAAGGTGAGGGCTATACTAAAATGGATGAGGACGAAGCAGAACCACAGGTCACCGAAGATGAGCGCACCTTGGAAGACGGTGTAGAAATCGTCACGCCCATCAGGCTGCCCGATAAACGCAACAAGGACCGCGAAGTAGACATACGCAACTACACTTTCGAAGGGGAGAAAAGCTTCGAATACGAGCAGGAAACAGTGACGATCAGCGAAATTCCACAAAAAAAGCGTGACTACCGTCCCGCCCGCGATGGTGTGACCGTATTGGATTCGCTCGCATTTCCCGGAGCGCGAAATTATAACCTGAACTTTGCAGTAGACAATGTGATTGCTCAAGCCGACAATACATACGGTGTGGATTTTTATCAACCTCTCACAGGTCCGGGCAACCTGAACCCGGGCATCAGTGGACTTTTCAAGGTAGGTGCCAGCGACCTGTTTGAAGATTACAAAATTACCGGGGGCTTCCGCCTGGCGGGCAACTTCGACAACAATATGTACCTCGTACAACTCGAAGACCTCTCCAAACGCATCGACAAGCGATATACGGGCATCAGGGTGTCCGACAGATTTCAGGCAGGCCCCAACATATTTAAAATTATCACTTACCAGGCTTCCTACAGAATGAGCTACCCGGTAAACGAAGTGTTGAGCTTTCGAGGAACCGGCCTGTACAGGAATGACCAGGTAATCAACCTTGCTGTTGAGCAAAGCAGTCTTCGCGCACCCAGTTTCTCATTCCATTACGCGGGACTGAAGGGCGAAGCTGTTTTCGATAACACACGCGGACTCGGAGTTAATCTCAGGCAAGGCATGCGTGGCAAAGTATGGGCAGAATACTACCGCGACCCCATCAATTTTGCCACAGATTTCATAGTGCTGGGGGCCGACTTCAGGCACTACACCAAGATTCACCGCAACCTGATTTGGGCAAACCGATTTGCCTGGAGCACCTCCCTTGGAAGCGAGCGGCTGGTATATTTCCTCGGTGGGGTGGACAATTGGCTCTTTCCACGAAACGACAACAGCATTCCCATAGATCCGGAGCAAAATTTTGCCTTTCAAACGCTGGGATCACCGATGCGCGGCTTCATCTACAATGCGCGAAACGGAAACAGCTTTTCCGTCATAAATTCGGAAGTGCGCCTCCCCGTATTCAAGTACTTTTTCAACCGTCCGCTAAAGAGCGACTTTCTTGAGAACTTCCAGGTAGTCGCCTTCGGTGATGTAGGTTCAGCCTGGACAGGCCCCAGTCCCTTTTCGCCCGAAAATGCTTTCAACAACACTGTGATCAACCGCGGAGACCTGACGATAGAGATCGAAAGCAATCGCAACCCCGTTGTATTCGGCTACGGATTCGGACTTAGAAGCAAGCTACTCGGGTACTTTGTTCGTGTAGACTGGGCCTGGGGTATAGACGATGGCATCAGGCTGCCCTCTGTATTTTACTTATCTTTAGCTATGGATTTCTAGGAGGTGAGGAGGCCAAAGCTTCTTTCCGCATTGCTTTGGTAACTATGCGAGCATTGCGGGGGGAGCTTCCGCAAAAAACTCAGAATCGCCATGTCGTGTTACGGCCAACAAGTATTTTCAAGTTTCCTGTCACGATCTTCGCCGTCTTTAAATTACAACATAAAATAAAATAAGCCAATAGTGACCATCAAAGACCGCATCGTACAGTCAACAGGAGAGCACTTTGAATCCCTCAGGGCCATTCGAAGGCACCTACACGCCCATCCCGAACTCTCTTTTCAAGAAAAAGAAACCGCAGCTTTTGTCGCAAAAACACTTCGCGAACACGGAATCGAATGTACTGAAGGCATCGGCGGTTACGGAATTACGGCCCTCATCGGCGACCCTAAAAAGGGAAAGACAGTGGCACTCAGAGGCGACATGGACGCCCTGCCCATATTTGAGGAAAATCAAACCGAGTACACCTCCCGCAACGAAGGAGTGATGCACGCCTGTGGCCACGACGTACACACCACCTGCCTCCTCGGAGCTGCCCTGGCGCTCAAAGCAGTAGAACCTGAACTTCTCGGTGCTGTAAAATTAATTTTCCAGCCGGCCGAAGAACGCATCCCGGGTGGTGCCTCGATCATGATCGCTGATGGAGTGCTCAAAGCCCCTGATGTTGAGCTCATTTTCGGGCAACACGTGTATCCCGATATGGAAGTGGGCCATGTAGGCATGCGCGGCGGGATGTACATGGCCTCTGCCGATGAGCTGTATATCACCGTTCACGGAAAAGGCGGACACGCAGCGCTGCCGCACAAAAATATCGACCCGGTGGTGATCGCAGCCCACCTCATCACGGCGCTTCAGCAAGTGGTGAGCAGGCGGGCGCTTCCCACCGTACCCACGGTATTGAGTATCGGAAAGGTCACCGCCGCCGGTGCAACCAACATCATTCCCGACAAGGTAGTAATGGAAGGAACCATGCGCGCGATGGACGAAACTGTCAGGGCCGAAATGCACGAAGCTATTACTGAACTGGTGCACGACCTCACCAAATCCATGGGCGGTTCGGCTGACCTGGAAATCAGAAAGGGGTACCCCTGCCTCGTGAACGACGAATCACTAACGGTCATGTGCAAAGAGGCCGCAATCGAATTGTTGGGCGAAGAAATGGTGCACGACCTCGACATGCGAATGACGGCTGAAGATTTCGCCTACTTCGCGCAGGCAGTTCCTGCGTGCTTCTACAGGCTCGGAACTTCGAATACTGAAAAAAAGATTGGCGCTCCGCTCCACACAAGCCGCTTCGACGTGGATGAAAACTCCCTGAAAACGGGCGCGTCGATGATGGCCTGGCTGGCTGCCAAAGCGGTGAATGAATACGAAGTGTAGACGGACACATTGGTGGCCATGTAATGCGCACTTAATCGTCCGCTTGGCTTTGTGAACGGACTTCAATTCGGGATACCCGGTTAGAATTCCCGTCACTCAAGTCAGAGCCTTCGTCTGAGTGACGCAGAAATTGAACCGCTTACTAATAGTGTCTTTCAGGTCAGAAATCCGGCTGAGCAAGTGTGTATGGAATGGACGCTCACTGATCAATGTCTGTCCATAGAGTCAAGAGGCTGATTCAGAAAGTTCATTATCAAGGCGCACGCAGGATTGAAAAACAAGGAGTTGACCTTAGTCAATGACTGTTTTCAAGCCAAGTGCAACGCCGAGAATGGACTTTATGGACAGCCGCTAGTTGGCGACTTCGCTCATAAACTTAATCCTCATCAACCGAAGCTGCTCTTCGGTAAAGTCACCATCAAATTCATCATAGGCCGCACCGATCTCATCATTCTTTGCCTCCATGAAGTACTCGTAGATGTCTGATTGTTCGTCTTCATCGAGCATGTCGTTGATGTAGTAGTCGATGTTGACCTTGGTTCCGGCACCTACAATCGCTTCTATTTCAGTGATCACGTAATCCATGTCTTTGCCCTTGGCCCCGGCGATGTCGTCGAGGGGCACCTTTCGGTCGATGTTTTGGATAATGTGCACCTTGAGGCCCGACTTGTTGACCACAGATTTCACCACAAAATCCTGCATCCGCTCAATCTCATTGTCGTCAACATACCTGGCGATCAAATCCACAAAAGGTTTACCGAATTTCCGGGCCTTTCCCATTCCCACTCCCGATATCTGCGTGAGTTCTTCAAGGGTGGTGGGGTATTGAATCGCCATCTCCTGAAGAGAAGGATCCTGAAAAATCACATAACCGGGGAGCGACTCTTTGTTACTGATTTGATCCCTGAGTTTCTCGAGCATTCGGTACAGGACTTCATCAGCAGCTGAGCGCGCCATATCGCGCCCGTTGAAATCAGCCACATCGTCTACATCGCTGTAATCCTGCTCTTTGACAAGCTTTACAGATACGGGCTTCTTCCTAAATTTCATTCCGGCTTCGGTGATTTTCAAAACACCGTAGGTTTCGACATCCTTGCGGAGCAGTCCCAGCACAATGGTTTGTCGAACGGTGGCAGTCCAGAATTTCTCGTCGCGCTCAGCACCTGCACCGAAACATTTCAGCTCGTCGTCCTTGTAGGTTTTCACCTCGTTGGTTTCCTCACCGAGGAGTATGTTGACCATGTGCTTGGACTTGTGGCGCTCTTTTGATTCTACCACGCAGTCCAGAATACACTTCACTTCGTCTTTGCCTTCAAAATGTTCTTTGGGGTGGCGGCAGTTATCGCACATATCGACGCAGTGATCGCTGTCGAATTCCTCGCCGAAGTAGTGCAAGATGAATTTTCTTCGACAAAGGCTGGTCTCGGCATAAGAAACGATTTCCTGTAGAAGCTGTCGACCTATTTCCATCTCGGAAACGTGCTTGCCCTGGAGGAATTTCTCCAGTTTTTCAATGTCTTTGTAGCTATAGAAAGCTAGGCAATGCCCTTCCCCGCCATCTCGGCCGGCGCGGCCTGTTTCCTGGTAGTAGCTTTCGATGCTCTTGGGGATGTCGTGGTGAATCACAAAGCGCACATCAGGCTTGTCGATGCCCATTCCGAACGCAATGGTGGCGACGATCACATCAACATTTTCGTTGAGAAAAGCGTCCTGGTTTCCGGCGCGCATGGTGGCATCCATCCCGGCGTGATAGGCCAGGGCTTTCACGCCGTTTACGCGGAGTGCCTCCGCCACTTCCTCCACTTTTTTGCGGCTGAGGCAATACACGATGCCCGACTTGCCGCTCATGGTCTTCACGAATTTGATGATTTCGCGAATCACATCCTTTTTGGGGCGCACCTCATAATAAAGATTGGGCCTGTTAAAAGATGCTTTAAAGACCCTGGCATTTACCATACCGAGGTTCTTTTGAATGTCTTGCTGCACTTTTTCGGTAGCCGTAGCGGTAAGTGCGATGACCGGAGCATCGGCGATTTCTTCGATAATGGCTTTGAGTCGCCTGTATTCGGGCCTGAAATCATGGCCCCATTCGGAAATACAGTGGGCTTCATCGATGGCGAAAAAAGAAATGCCCGCTTCTCTCAAAAAGTCGATATAGTCCTGCTTGGTGAGGCTCTCGGGCGCCATGTAGAGAAGTTTGGTGACCCCGGAGGTCACATCTTCTTTCACCTTTAATATGTCTGATTTGTTGAGCGATGAATTTAAGAAGTGTGCCACACCTTCGTGGTCGCTCACGGCCCGAATGGCATCTACTTGATTCTTCATCAGCGCTATAAGCGGAGAAACAACGATTGCCGTACCTTCGCTCATCAGAGCAGGAAGCTGATAGCAAAGACTCTTACCGCCGCCTGTGGGCATGATAACGAAGGTGTTTTTACCGTCGATTACACTTTCAATGATCGCTTCTTGCTCTCCTTTAAATCTCGTAAAACCGAAATACTTCTTTAATGCTTTCCTGGGAGAAATGGTGTCAGTAATCATAATCTTTTTCAATAAGAAAACCCTTAATCTAAAGGGGTTGTATCTGCCTGCACATTTGAATTTCGCACCATTAAGTTAAGACAATATCACTTAAGTGCAAGTAATAATTATCACAAAATACGAACACCCCCGCGCGATGTTGCCCCCGAAGGATAATATATTGCAAGGAGGTCTTTAAAAAACGGTGTGTAGAGGGGCATTGTCTTCGACAAGATTATTTTGGCGCCGAAAGACGCTTCCTTTCTGACTTACCGCGCATTCTGCTCCATGTCTCTCAAGCTCGGCCTCGACGATACTTTTTGTTTCAGCCAGAGTTTTCAACTTCAAAACATCGACATGAGCGGGCAGTTTTCGAGCCATATTCTGGTCTCTGCCATTGCGGGTATCGTGGTGTCATTTCCATATGTTTTTTATCAGTTGTGGTCTTTTGTACTGCCCGGGCTAAAGGACAATGAGCGAAAAACTGCACGCGGAACGGTGTTTTTCACGTCACTCCTTTTTGGGCTCGGAGTTCTTTTTGGTTATTACCTGATCGCGCCGCTTTCTGTGCAATTTTTAGGCAATTACACCGTAAGTGAACAAGTGCAAAACATCATCACACTCAATTCATTTATTTCTACCGTGGCGACCACCACTTTGGCGGGCGGACTTGTATTTCAATTGCCGATCGTGGTTTACGCCCTTGCCAGGCTTGGCCTGGTGACTCCACAACTGCTGCGCGCATACCGCAAGCACGCCATTGTCGGGGTGCTCATACTGTCGGCCATCATCACTCCGCCCGATATCACGAGCCAGGTTTTGGTAACATTGCCGCTGATTATACTCTACGAAATATCCATTTATATCGCACGGGCCGTTGTGAAGAATTCGCGGGATACAGACCTTGCACAACATTAAATTTATACGACCTTGCGACGAAGGTTGTGCTTCCTGAAGCACTGATATATGTGCACAAAATCCCCGACATATCGCCTTTTGAAATTGCTCATTGCTGTTTTCGCTTTGGCGATTTCGGCAGGGAGCGCTTTCGCGCAAAAAACGGTGATCACCGGAAGTGTCAAAGATGCCCAAACAGGTGAGCCGCTGCCTTTCGTAAATGTGGCTTTCAAAAACAGCAAGGTCGGCACCACCTCTGACATCGATGGCAACTTTTCCATAGACACTTATTACGCCACCGACTCACTCATGGCCTCTTTTATGGGCTATAAGCCTCAGGCAAAAAAAGTGAATATGGACGTTTCACAGGAGATTCACTTCAAGCTGGAAGAAGGTTCGGTAAACCTCGGTGAAGTGGTAATCAGTGGAAAAGATGCTGAGAATCCGGCGCATGTTATTCTACGAAGTATCATCCAAAACAAACCCATCAACAACAGGGCGAAGCTCGATGCCTACGAGTACGAGACCTATAATAAGATCCAATTCGACCTCAACAACCTGAGTGAAAAATTCACCAAGCGGCGGGTATTCAAAGATTTTGACTTTATCTTCGACAATATCGATTCCACCTCTGAGAAGGTGTCGCTGCCCTTCTTTCTTACAGAGTCGCTTTCCGATTACTACTACCGGCGCAAGCCACGCGATCGAAAAGAGGTGATCAAAGGAACGCACGTTTCAGGAATCAACAACGAAAGCATTTCTCAATTTCTCGGCGAGATGTACCAGGATGTGAACATCTACGAGAATTCGATCAATATTTTCGGAAAGAATTTCACAAGCCCCATTTCGAGCTACGCACTTTTATTCTACAAATTCTACCTCGTCGACAGCGCATTCATCGACACCAAGTGGTGCTACAAACTCGACTTCCTGCCCCGCAATGAAAACGAACTGGTGTTTGAAGGCCACATGTGGGTGAATGATACCACCTATGCCGTCAAAGAAATCGATGCGCGGATACTAAAAAGCGCCAATATTAACTTCGTGACCGACCTACAGGTAAAACACGAATACGACGAAGTGGAACGGGAAGTGTGGATGCTCACAAAAGAAAAACTCATCGCCGATTTTGCTCTTGTCAACAACGAAACGGGATTTTACGGCAGAAAGCTGACCTCCTACCGCAACTTTGTGATCAACGAGCCGCGTCCTGATGAATTTTACTCCGGGGCCGAATTTGTAACCGTTCAGGACAGCGCCAACGACCGCAGCAAAGATTTCTGGAAAGGCTCGCGACACGAGGTGATCAGCACCAACGAGCAGGCCATTTACGACATGGTGGACAGCCTCAAGACCAATCCGCGGTTTACCACCTACATCGACATAGTCAACTTCCTGATTCAGGGCTACAAGCAAGTGGGCCCTGTGGAGATTGGCCCGATGTTCACCTTTATCAGCTTTAACCAGGTGGAAGGGCTTCGCCCCAAATTCGGGTTGCGCACCAGCAGCGATTTCAGCAAAGACATGATACTGGAGGGCCACGTAGCCTACGGATTCAGGGACGAGGAGTGGAAATACAGGCTCGGAGGCAGATACATGCTGAATCGAAATCCGCGAACCATCGTCGGTGCCTTTTACTCTGAGGAGCTCGAACTTGTGGGACAGGTGCCCGTGTTTTTTCCGCGCGACCACTGGGTGCAGTTCTTCACGGTCCGCAATCCGCAGGACCGATTGATGTTCAATAAGGAGCTTCGTGCCTTCATTGAAAGG